>JAYVXK010000469.1:0-6245 GCA_043785265.1 Myxococcales bacterium
GGAGACGCGCTTCTACACTTTCAAGGTCACGAAGAAGCAGCCGAGCCGCTGACGATCCTTCCCAATACCGTCTCCGCTACTGGCAGACAGACCTTCCCAATCCGCATACCCCATCCGATCGGCAAGTGGCGAAGATGTCGCAGACCTTGGTGGGCGAGTTGGGTACGCATGGTGTCCATCTGGGATGACGTCTGGACAGTTGCCGATCGCGGGTCGGCGTCTGTCATGTGACATTGCGCGTACGGAGGGACGCTACTCGCTCAGACAGCCCGCCAGCCAAAGAAAGCGTAGAGCGCGCCAAGCACGAGCCACGTGCTGAGCAGAACGACGAGAGGCGGACGCTTCCAGTTACCTCGGCGAACCTGCGAGACGTTGACCACCGCGACGATCGCGAAGCTCACGAGGCGCGCACCGCTCACCCAGAGCAGCGTTCGCGGTTCTGTGACTTCCAGCCCGACAACGAGCACCAGCAGACCCGAAGCCAGAAACATCGCCGCCAGAAGGCGCCGCGTGTCCTCGAACGGACGAAGCGCGGCAGGGTCGAGCGGGCGCGAGAGCGCCGGCTGCGGGTTCGGTGTGGCCATGACGAGGAGTCCGATGGCAACAAACATTGCCCCGTCCACGTCCATCAGCACGTTCAGGGCGTGATCCATGCGCCGAGATTAGGGCGCTAGCCGACGACCGACAACGCGCTCGAGTAGGTAAGCGAAAACAAGCGCGCTGAGTCGAGGCGCTCTAACCAGCCTGGTCGACTGACTGAGCCGCGCTTTACCGATCGTAGGCTGCTGCGCCGGTGGGCTTCTGCCTGGAGTGTGAGAACGTCGAGCGCCGCGGCGAGGCTCACGGTGATAGTGTCGACGCGTGCTTACTTTCGTCGAACAAGGGCGGGGCTCTGCGGTGTTGTTCGTACACGGCTTCGCGCTCGATGCGCGAATGTGGCAGCCGCAGCTCGAGGCGCTCGCGGACAAGCATCGGACGATCGCTGTCAATCTGCCCGGTTTTGGCCCAAATCCGACGACGAGCTCTGATGGCGTGAGCGCGGCGCGAGCGATCCTCGAGGTGCTCGACTCGCTGAACGTGGAGCGCGCGCATGTGGTCGGTCACTCGTTGGGGGGCGCTGTCGCGACAGACTTCGCGCTCGCGTTTCCTCATCGCGTTCGTACGCTCGTCCTCGTGGCTGCGCTCCTCCGAGGTCGCAATCCGGGCATCGCATCGTGGACGCCCGCGGCGACTCTCGCGCGCGAAGGCAACATGACAGAAGCCACGAAGACGTGGCTCGCCGATCCTCTCTTCGCGAGCGCCATGGCAAAGCCGGAGGTGGCGCCAAAGCTCCGCGAGTTCGCCAGCGACTACGGCGGCGCGCACTGGCGTGACGAGATCTCGACCACGTTCGAGAGCGCCGATCCTCCGGGCGAGCGGCTGGCATCGATCATCTCGCCGACGCTCGTGGTGGTGGGCACCGAAGACCTCCCGACATTCCGCGCGATGGCGGACGAATACGCGACGACCGTGCCTCGCGCGAGGAAGGTCGAACTCTCAGGCGCGGGGCACATGGCGAGCCTCGAGGCCACGCCTGCCTTCAACGCCGCGCTGCGAACTTTCTTCGACGCGTGATAGCCGACCTGCGACCCGCCCAGTCCACGCAGGGATGTCCCAACCTCTCAATCGCAGGTGCCATCTTTGAGCCGTCTTCGGGTAGGCTCATCGAATGAGCAAGCACTCGCCGTCCGCGCACGCGGCCCACTCGTACATGATGAAGAGCGGCGATGAAGTCAGCGGCCCCTTCGACCGCGCCGCGCTCACGCTCTCCCTTCGCAGCGGCGACCTCCGCCCTACCGTGCTCGTCCAGGCGCAAGGTCACTCGGAGTGGCGACCGCTCGGTGAGGTCGAGACCGAGTGGAGAATGGGCGACGCGGCCCCCGCCATCGAGGACAACGGCAACTTCTGGGTCGGCTTCGCGATCGGGTTCTCCACCAGTTGGATCGGCGCGTTGCTCACGCAGATCTTGGGCAAGCACGAGACCACCAAGCGGGGCGCATGGTTCGGTTTCGGGCTGAACGTCCTCATCGTCATCGTCTGCGTCGTGGTCCTCGTGCTGGTCCCGCTGCAGCACGTCGATCGCTAAAACAACGAGAGCAAACTGCGCTATCATGATTGAGTGAGTTCCACCCAAAGCGGGCTGGTGCGCGCACAAGCGCCGAGCGGGTTCTTGCGTGCGGAGCCCTCTAGGTTCTTCGGCAGAGTCGATGAGCTTCGTCGGCTCGACCACGACGCCGTCGGCGGCATCACCGCGATCGTGGGTCCTGCGGGGATTGGCAAGACTCGTCTCGCGCTTCGTTTTGGCATCACGCGCAGCGCGCGCTTCGCAAGCGTCTGGTTCTGCGATGTGAGCGACGCCGCGTGCGTGAGCGAGATGATCGCGATCGTGAGGCGCACGCTCGCGGCCTCCGATCGCGTCGACAGCCCATCCGATCCGATCGCGGTCGAGCGTGCGATCGCGGCGCGCGCCGGCGCGCTCGTGATCATCGACAACGTGGAGCACCTCCTTCCCGACGCCGCGGTCACGCTCGCGCGTTGGGTCCAAGCCGCTCCTGACGTGCGCTTCGTCGTGACGAGCCGCGAGCGCTTGGGCATCGGCGAAGACGCGATCGAGGTCGGGCCGCTTCCCGTCCCCTCACCCGGCACTGCCTCCGGCGACGCGGTGGACCTGTTCGTCGAACGCGTGCGCACGCACCGCGGCTATTGGGTGCCTCGCTCGAACGAACTCGCGAACGTCGCGCAGATCGTCTCGAGCCTCGGCGGCGTCCCGCTCGCGCTCGAACTCGCGGCCGCCCATGTGGAAGAGGGCGATCCCATGGACGACCTCTTCTCGAATGTGTCGCGATCGAGCGGCACCGACGCCCCCCGATCGATCGAGCGCGCGTTCTCGTTGCTCGACGCAGCCGAGCGTGCGGCGCTGTGTCAGTGCGCGGTCTTCCACGGGAGCTTCACGCTGCAAGCGGCTTCGCGCGTGGTTCGTCTTGGGATCAATGCAAACACGAACGAGCTTATCACGAGGCTCGCACGCAAGAGCCTGCTCGAAGTGACGCGGCACGACCCGCTTCGGTTCTCGATGTGCGAGGGCATTCGCTCCTACTCGGCGAAGATGTTGCTTCGCTCATCCGAAGCGAACGCGGTGCGGTGGCGGCACGCCGAGCATTACTTCGAGCGCGCCTCTGCGATCGCGCAGCTCGGTGCCCACGCAGGGGCCAGCGTGCCCGCGGATGCTGCCGATGATCGCGACGATCTACGCGCGGCGATGGCTCTCGCCGCAGAGCATGGACATCCGCAGGTCGTGCTGCGAATCGCGCTCGCGCTCGACGCGATGTCGATGGGCGCTGGGCTGGCAGAAACGGAGCTCGCGCACCTGGACGCGGCGTTGCGCGCAGGCGCGGCGAGCGATCTCGACTTGGTGGCGCGCGCTCTCGGCGTTCGCGCGGGAGCCGCGTTCGGGCTCGGCCGCCTCGACGAAGCGCGGCGCGACGCGGAGATGGCCTTGCGCCTCGCCTCTGAGCTGGGCAACGCGGCGCACGTCTGCGCGATGAGCCGCGCCGCAGGACAATCGTGCTTTCAGCTCGGCGAGCTCGACGCTGCGCTCGCCCACCTGGAGCGTTCCCTCGGGATCGCGAGCGAGCGCGGGGACACGACGTCGATGGCGTCGGTGCAGTACCTCCTAGGATCGCTGCATCAAACGCGAGGCGACGCGGTGCCAGCACGCGAGGCGTTCGAGAGTTGCCTCGCGATCGCACAGCGTACAAACGACCGCCTGACCGAGGCGCGCGCGCACATGGGTCTGGCGTGGGCCCCGCTCGATCGCGGAGAGCACGAGCGCGCCCGCCTGCACTACGAGCGTGCCTTGGATCTCGCGCTGCCGCTCCGCGCGAGACGCATCGAACGCATCGTGACCGGATACCTGGGCATCTTGCACTTCGATCGCGCCGCGCTGACGCTCGCGGAGGATCACCTGCGTCGCGCGGTGTTCGAGTGCAAGCGCGCGGGCGACGTCCGCGTCGAGGGCATCTTCGAGGGCATACGCGGCGGCGTACTCGCGGCGCTCGATCGCACGCATGACGCCGAGCGGAGCTTCGCCCTCTCTGACGATCTGCTCGGCACCAACACGTACTCGCGGGGCGTGACCGACATCCACCGCGGCCAGCTCGATCTCGCCTTCGCGCGCACCGCGCGAGCGAGCGGTGATCTCGCGGGCGTCTTGCAGCACCTCGCTGCGGCCCGAAAACGTGCGTCGGACGCGCGCACATCCGTCGACGAAAGCGCTCCACTCGTCGAGCGCAGCGACGACGCCCGCCTCGCCGTGAGGATCCTCGAACGCGCCATCGCTGCGTTCTAGTCTCCCTTCCGTTAAACGCTCGCGTGCTCGTCAGCGCGTTTTTGCATTTGGCGATGCACGATCCGTTTCTTCAACGGACCCATATGGTCGATCATCAATACCCCTTGAAGATGATCAAACTCATGCTGAATCGCCACCGCGAGAAGGTCGTCCGCCTCGAGTTCGAACCACTTGCCGTCACGGTCTTGCGCCCGCACTCGCACCTTCGCGGCGCGCTCGATCTCTTCGTGCACTTCGGGAAAACTCAGGCAGCCCTCGTTCCACGTGATCTCACCATCGGTCTCGATGATCTCTGGATTGATGAACACGCGAAACAAACTGGGCTCGCCCTCACCTGCCGTGTCGACGACGAAGATGGCGAGCGCCTCGCCGATTTGAGTGGCGGCGAGTCCGACGCCTGGAGCGGCATACATGGTCTCGGCCATGTCATCGACGAGTTGTCGAATCTCGTCCGTCACGGCCTCGACGCGCTTGCCGACCTGTCGCAAGCGCTTGTCGGGATAATGGAGGATGGTGCGAATGCCCATGACACCGATTGTAGCTACGACTTGCACGACTGGCGAGTCCGATAGCTGCAACTAAACAGGTGAGCCTGTCTCTGGATACGCGATGCGACCAAAAACGTGGGCGTCTTCGCCGCAGACTTCCCATGTCGGTTCGATGATGCGCGGCGCATTGGCGGGCATGTCTGGGCCTGCCCAGTCGACGGCTCCGGGGCGGCCGCGCGGGCCGAGCAAGATGGGAGCGATGAAAGCGTGCAACTCATCCGCTAGATGGGCTGCGAGAAAACTGCCCGCGAGTTCAGCGCCGCCTTCGACCATCAGAGAGACGATTCCGCGAGCCGCGAGCAAGCGAAGCGCTGCCGCCACGTCGATGCGACCTTCTGTGCTGCTGGGCGCGCGCAACACTTCGACTCCGCGACTGACGAGGTCTTCTTCGTTCGCGGTCGGCGAATCTGCACTGGCGATGACGACGAGCGGCACCTCGGCTGCGCTCGCCACCAGACGCGATTGCACCGGCAGTCGCAGTTTGGTGTCGAACACCACGCGCAAGGGGCTGTCTCCTGCGGCGTCACGAACTGTGAGTCGCGGGTCGTCGCTCAGCGCGGTGCCGATGCCGATCGCGACCGCGTCGTGTTCTGAACGAAGCGCATGCACACGCGCGCGCGCGTCTGGACCTGTCACCCACTTCGACGCGCCGGTGCGTGTCGCGATTCTGCCGTCGAGAGAGAGAGCGAGTTTGAGCGAGACGTAAGGCAAGCCTTGCGTGACGTGCTTCGTCCATGGCGCGATGAGCTTGGTCGCTTCTGCTTCGAGAACACCCGCGGTCACTGCGACGTTCTTTTTTGTGAGCTTCTCGAGACCACCGCCATCGACATGCGGATTGGGATCGCGACACCCCACGACGACACGCACGATGCCTGCACGCAAAATCTCTTCGGTGCATGGCGGCGTGCGACCGAAGTGATTGCATGGTTCGAGCGACACATAGAGCGTGGCGCCCTTTGCGTTGGCGCCTGCTGCACGAATCGCGACGACCTCCGCGTGGTCGTTGCCTGCGCGCTCGTGGTGTCCTTCGCCGACGATTTTGCCGTCTTTGACGACGACTGCGCCCACGTGAGGATTGGGCGATGGTCGGCCGCCTTTGGCGACTTCGAGGGCGCGCTTCATGTGAGCCGCGTCAGTCGGTAGCTCGGGCGCAAAGTCCATTATGACGGCCTCCCTTCGGGGACCGCGAGCTTCACTTCGTCGGCGTCTGGCGCGCTCGATGTCGCCGACCGCTGACCGTCCACGCGCTCGACCTCTGCGCGCAACTCGGAGATGTCTCGAAACGATCGATACACACTCGCGAAGCGCAC
>JAYVXK010000470.1:0-1836 GCA_043785265.1 Myxococcales bacterium
TCCGCTCATGCGATTTCTCCTGGTCGTCGCGACATTGGCAGTTCTGCCCGTTTGCGCGTGCGAAGAGACTCCTCCGCCGAAGACCGGCCTGTCGTACACAGACAACGCACGCCGGGCCTACGAGACGGCGTTGGTGGAGTTCACGGGGCACAACTGGCTCGAATCGCAAGCGCTCATGCGCGAAGTGAAGCGCAAATACAGTTATTCGAAATACTCGCGCCTCGCAGAGCTCCGCATCGCAGACGCCGACTTCGAGCAAGACAAATTCGCAGAGGCCTTGCGCGGCTACAAACAGTTCACGCACGACCACAAGAGCGACATGGAGGAAGTCACCTACGCGCGCGCACGGGCCGCGGAGACGCAATACCGTGAGATCGGCGACTCCTTTCTCATGCCTGCGAGCGAAGAGCGCGATCAAGCATCGGTGGTCGACTCGTACAAAGAGATCGTGGGCTTCTTGCGGGACTTTCCGGATGGGCGTGAGGCTCCTCGTGTGTGCGCGCTGCTCGAGGACGTGACCGCGCGGCTGGTTCGTCACGAGATCTACGTCGCTCGGTTTTATCTCGGCAAAGACAACTTCGACGCCGCGGTGCTTCGTTTGCAATACGCCATGCGCAACTATGCCGCAGAGCCCCCCTGCTCGACCACGCCAAGAACCACCGTGAGCGAGGTCGCCCCTGCGATCAAAACGATTCCGCCCAAGCCGGAGAGCGCGTTTGGCCTCGCGCCAGATACACTGCTGCTCTTGGGGGAGGTCTACATGAAGATGCGCAAATGGGACGAAGCTCGCGCGGCGTTTGGTGCGATCGTCACCCGCTACGACACGAGTCCGCTCAGCACTCAAGCGCTGCACTACCTGGACGAGCTCAAACACAAGAAGGCGTGACGTGACCGAGCCGCATGCCACTACGCTCGTTGACGGGCAGCTCGCAAAAAAAACCATCCTCGTCGTTGATGACGAGAAGAACATTCGTCGCACACTCACTTTGGTGCTCGAGGGCGAGGGGTATCGGGTGCTCTCCGCTGAGACCGCGAAAGCCGGACTCGCGATCCTCAGCAGTCCAGACACGCCAGTCGACATGGCGATTTTGGACGTGAAGCTCCCTGATATGAGCGGGCTCGAGGCTCTCGAACGGATTCGCAAAGACGAGGCGACGCGCGAGCTGCCGATCGTGGTCATCAGTGGACACGCCACACTCGATGAAGCAGCGCGAGCGATCCAACTCGGCGCTGCAGACTTTTTCGACAAGCCGCTCAATCGCGAGCGTGTGCTCGTCAGCGTCAAGAACGTGCTCGAAGCCGCGCAAGCGCGCCGCACGCTCGCCGAAGTCTCGCAGCGCGAACTTCAACGTTACGAGATGCTCGGCAGAAGCCCGGCAATTTTGCGGGTGTTCGTCGAGATCGACAAAGTCGCTCCCACCAAAGCAAGCGTGCTCATCACCGGTGAGAGCGGCACCGGCAAAGAACTCATCAGCCGCGCGGTGCACCAGCTGTCTCAGCGCAATGGCGCGCCGTTCGTGAAGGTAAACTGCGCAGCGATCCCTCGCGAGCTCATCGAGAGCGAGCTATTCGGTCACGAGCGAGGCGCATTCACAGGGGCGCAAACACGCAAGCGCGGGTTCTTCGAGCAAGCTCATGGCGGCACATTGTTCCTCGACGAGATCGGCGACATGGATCTCGTGGCGCAGGCCAAAGTGCTGCGCGCGTTGCAATCGGGTGAGATCTCTCGCGTGGGCAGCGAACACGTCATTCACGTCGACGTTCGCGTGCTCGCGGCGACCAACAAAGATCTCTCGCGGGCCGTGGAAAATGGGGCTTTTCGAGAGGACTTGTTCT
>JAYVXK010000471.1:0-1834 GCA_043785265.1 Myxococcales bacterium
GATGGATCAGATTCGCGCGATCATGTGCGAAGCAGGACTGCTCCACCGCACGCACGGCTCGGCGCTCTTTCAGCGTGGCGAGACGCAAGCGATCGTCGCCGCGACTCTCGGCACGTCGGCAGACGAGCAGAAGATCGACGCGCTCACTGGCGAGCGTTGGAAGCGCTTCATGCTCCACTACAACTTCCCTCCGTTCTCGACCGGCGAGACCAAGCCAATGCGTGGCCCCGGACGCCGTGAAATCGGCCACGGCGCACTCGCAGAGCGCGCGATCGCTCGCATGATTCCCGAGCAAGAAAACTTCCCGTATACGATCCGCATCGTGAGCGAGATCACCGAGAGCAACGGCAGCTCCTCGATGGCCAGCGTGTGCGGCGGATCGCTCGCACTCATGGACGCGGGCGTTCCGATCAAGGCGCCGATCGCCGGCATCGCGATGGGACTCATCTCGGACGGCAACCTCGAAGACCCCAAGACGCGCATCGCGATCTTGAGCGACATCCTCGGTGACGAAGATCACCTCGGTGACATGGACTTCAAAGTTTGCGGCACGGCCAAGGGCGTGACTGCGATTCAGATGGACATCAAGATCAGCGGTCTGTCGCGCGACGTGCTCACACGAGCGCTGAATCAAGCCAAAGACGGTCGCTTGCACATCTTGAGCAAGATGGCCGAGACACTCTCGGCACACCGCTCGGACCTGTCGAAGCACGCGCCTCGCATCACCACGCTCAAGGTCAAACCCGATCAGATCCGCATCATCATCGGACCGGGCGGCAAGACCATCAAAGGCATCATCGATCAGACCGGAGTCGCGATCGACGTGGAAGACGACGGCACGGTCAACATCGCTTCGAGCGATTCTGACGCAGTAAAAAAGGCCCTCGACATCATCCGCGGCCTCACCGCAGAGCCCGAAGTGGGCGCGACGTACAAGGGCGCGGTTCAACGCGTCACCGACTTCGGCGCGTTCGTCGAACTGCTCCCGGGACAAGACGGCCTGCTTCACATCTCCGAGATGGCGCACACACGCGTCGAGCGCGTCGAAGACGTGATGAAAGAAGGCGACATCGTCGAGGTCAAGGTCTTGAGCGTCGAGCGCGACGGCAAGATTCGCCTCACACGCCGCGAGCTCCTTCCCTTCCCCGAGGGCGAGGAAGGCGAGCGCGCCAAAGAGCGTTTGCGCCTCTCACGAGAGAGCGGTGGCGATCGTCCGCCGCCCCGTCGTGACGGTGATCGCGGCGGCGGTCGTGGCGGTGGCGGTGGTGGTCGAGGAGGACCGCGCCGCGGCTAGCACTACTCCGTCAGGTCGCGATTTTGGGCCTCTTCGCCGCTCATCCGTCCTCATCGTACAGAAGTACGATTCCGGGCGGTGCGCGTCGAATAGACCCAAACTCGCTTACTGACGGAGCAGTGCTTTGACACAGTGGTGGTAGCTTCAGAGCAATGACCATTACGAGACGCGAGCTTCTTCGTCTCGTCGGTGCAACAGGCGTCGCTCTTGGAAGCGCTCCTGCGTGCTCGTCGACGGCAACCGCAAACGGCCTATTTTCTGCGGCAGAACGCAACGCACTCGGCGCGCTCGCGAATGCGGTGTTTCCGCCTGATCACGAACCTGGTGGTCAGGCGCTGGGTGCAGTCGAATACATCGAGCGCCTGGTCACCGCGTTTGATTCTCATCTGCCGACGGTGTTTGCGGGCGGTCCGTTCTCGGGTCGACAGCCGTTCCCTGATGCACAAGGGCACGCCTCGTCGAACTTTCCCGCCAACGACTTCGCGCAATCGATTGAACTCGATCGCGTCAGCGAGTTCGTGTGGAAACTCAGGTTGCTCG
>JAYVXK010000472.1:0-6229 GCA_043785265.1 Myxococcales bacterium
GGCGCAATTCAGTGTTGGCTACAAGCTTCGCACCGAGAACCGCACCTGGCCGGACGCGAGCGTGGGCGGCGTGACGTTTGGCGGTGAAGTGCCATGGACCGCCGGTTTTTGGCTCAAGCCAGATGTATTTCACATCGACAAAGAGAACCGCATGAAGTGGGAGCTCGCCTTCCACGGCTGGGTGCCTGCGGGTCCTGTCGGTCCATTTGGTTCAGGAGACAAAGGCAGCGCGAACTTGTCGCCGGTGCTCGTGTCGCTCTCGGATCGCATCGGACTGGGTCACTACCAAGATTCATTCGTCAACGTCGGCGTCGAGACGAGTCTCACGTCGGCGGTCGGAGCGCCCTCGCTGCGTTTCATCGCGGGCCTTGGGTGGGCGCCGCGCGAGCATGACAAAGACCATGACGGCATCCCCGATGACCGCGATCAATGCGAAGACATTCCCGAAGACAAAGACGGTTTCGAAGACAGCGATGGCTGCCCTGAAATCGACAATGACGACGATGGCATCATCGACCGCGAAGACGCTTGTCCCAACGTGGCGGGCTCCAAGAACGCAGACCCCAAGAAAAATGGGTGTCCGGCGCCTGACTCTGATGGCGACGGCGTGGGCGACGATGTCGACGTGTGTCCCACCGTCAAGGGTGACAAGAGCGACGACCCAAAGAAGAACGGTTGTCCGTCTGCAGATAGAGACACTGACGGCATCGTCGATTATCTCGACAAGTGTCCCGATCAACCCGAAGACAAAGACGGCGTCCAGGACGAAGACGGTTGCCCCGATCCTGACGACGACGGCGACGGCGTTCCCGACAAGGTCGACGCCTGCCCCAAGGTGGCTGGAGATCCGTCGACCGACCCCGCGCTGAATGGTTGTCCGAGTCCCGATCGCGATGGCGACACGTATCTCAATGACGCTGACCAGTGCCCCGACTCCGCCGAGGTTTGGAACGGCGTGAAGGACGACGATGGCTGCCCTGACGAAGGTGGCAAGGCGCTCGTCACGATCGACGAGAAAAAAGGCACGATCAAGCTCGTGACGCCGATCAAACTCGTGCAGTCACCGAGCGGTCTGATCGTGGACCCGGCAAGCATGATGGGCGTTCGGGCGATCGCGACTGAACTGAATCATCATCATGAATGGACGCTCGCAGTCGGCGCGCGGCCCACTGGCGCAGGGAATGATTCACTCGAGCGAGCCCTCACTGTCGTGAACGTCTTCACGCAGATGACTCATCGCGACGGCGCCGCCGAGACTGTCTCTTGGGAGGCAGTCAAGAAGCAGCCCGACGCAGAATCGGGCTTTGGCCTCTTGTTGCTCGTCGCTCCTGCTGCGCCTGCACCGTCGACTCCGCTGCCGAGCGCGACACCAGCAGCGACCAACCCAGCATTGCCGGCCGCTGCAGCACCAGCGAAGTGAACATGCGGCGCGCTCTCAGAAACTCAGCGTGTGTCCTCGCAGGTGTGTGGTGCCTCATGCCCACGCCGGCATTGGCCCAACCGCAACCCCCGTCATCGCAGCCAGTCGTGCGAAGCCCAGCCGGAGACGAGGACTCTCGGAGTCTGCGAGGACGGTTTGGCGCTGGAATGGCCGAACAATTGTTCCGCGGAGGTGAAGAAGACGAGCGCCTCCGTGCGATCACACGCGCGTCGTCAGACGGATCGGCAGAAGCCATCAATCTGCTGGTGCAAGTACAAGACGTAACACTCCGAGCCGATCCTCGATCGATGATCGAGCTCGCGCGTGGACTCGCCCCATTCGTCGATCAAGACGCGGCGCGCTCGAAATTGCTCCTCATGGTGAGCGTGACGGCTGGTTTTGGTGGCAGACGTGGCGACGACCCGACGGCAGATTCGGATCCTGCAGCGAGATTGGAGCTGTCGCGCAACATCGCGGCGCTGGCGATTGCTTCGTCGGGCGATGCAAAAGCGATCGACGAGTTGATCAAAGCCGCGCGCATGTCGAGTAGCCCGATGGGTCAGCTCGCTGCAGCCAACGCACTCGCTGCGTGCGGCATTAGTCCGTGGACCGCGAAGCTCGACCCGCCCGCTTCGGCGACAGTCGCGCGCCTCTACGCAGACAGTGGCGACCTGCGGCTGCTCGAGCCTCTCCGCATGGCAACCAAACCAGCGGTCGACCCAGCGACACGTGCTGCCGCATTGATCGGGCTGGCGCAAGCAGGCGATCAGCGCGCAATCGACGTCGCGCGAACGATGTTTGGCGAGTCGAACCCGCAACTGCGAATTGCAGCCGCGGAGGCGCTCGTCTTGCTCGACGCGCCAGAACTCATGCGCATGACGGCGACGCAAGCCTTGCTCGCAGATCCGTCCACCGCGATGGTGGGCGTCAAACTCGCCGAACGCGCGCAAGACGTGAGTGTCGTGCGGGCGCTCTTGACGCGAATGGCAGCGTTTGGGGACCCGACGACGCGCGAGAATGTGATTGTTGCACTTGGGCACGGTCGCACACCCGACGCGCTGAAAGCCCTCGTGGCACTCCTGCCAGACGCGCGACTCGGTCCCGCGGCGGCGCAAGCCATCGCGCGGTCTCCAAACGCTGGTGCAATGAACGCGATCGAAAAGATCACCGACAAGCGCCTCGCCGTGCGCGCGTATGTGTTGCGGCGCACTCTCCGTGGAGAGACCAGCGATTCGCTCGACGCACTCGTGCTGGCGCTCAGTCGATCCAAAGACCCGCGCGACCGGGCTGTCGCTTTTCTGGCGATGGTGGCTTTTGATCCGTCGCTAGTCGACGCGGGTCTCGCGGATGCCGATCCACGCGTGCGTCGAATGGCGGCGATGGGTGCGCGCGCACACGAGAGCGCGGAGACCAATCGGAAGTTGCTCGTCGCGCTCGCGAAAGAGAAAGACGAGGCCACACGTGTCGCGCTGTCAGGCGCTCTCACCACCGGCGATCCCGACGCGCTCGTGACGACGCTCGTGCTCGTGGATCGGGCTGAATCTGGCGGTCCGGACGCGCCGCTCGCGGCGTTGGCGATCGCGGCGCGAGCGCGCCTCGAGGACACTTTGCTGCGCGACAAAGTGACTGCGCTGCTGTCATCACGCGATCCGACCATGCGGGCGCATGTCGCGCGTGGTCTCGCCATGAGTTCTGCTGCAGATGCCACCGGCGTGATCGCAGACGCTTTTCGTTATGAGACGGATCCCGGCGTGCGCCGCGCGATGACTCTCGCCGTTGCAGTGCGCGAGTTCGACGCCAACTCGCCGTCGCGTAACTGGCTCTTGCAGACCGCGGCTCGACTCGACCCCGATGCCACTGTGCGACTCATCGCCAAGAGAGCGCTCGCAAACTTGCCGCCCAATCCAGCTGCCGTCGTGCACGAAGTCGCGTGGGTGCGCGTGGTCGCGGCGGCGGACAGCACCATCCCCAAAGACCTCGAGGCCTCATACATCAGCGCAGACGGCGTGACGGTGCCCATCGTGTTTGACGATGATGGCTTTTCCATCGTGCTCGGCGTCGCACCCGGTGAAGGTCGTCTCATGCTTGCGCCTCGCGTTCCCTAGGGGCAAGCTCGCGCATCGATGTCTGGCAATAGCGAAATCAAAGAACCGAGCTTCGAACAAGCGATGGCTCGCCTTGGCGAGATCGTGGACAAACTAGAAGACGGCGATCTCCCGCTCGAAGAATCACTCACGTTGTTCGAAGAAGGCGTGAAGCTCTCGAAGCTCACGCAACAGAGGCTCGATCTCGCCCAACACAAGGTCGAGCAACTGCTTGGCATCGGCGAAGACGGTCGCGCGAAGACAGCCCCCTTTGCGACATCAGCAGACGAAGAAGTCTAACAGCCGCTATTTTCCGAGCGCGCCACGATAGAGGAAGCCCTCGCTCGTAAAACCGTCGCCGTACTTCACGTGAAACCAGCCGCCTTGATTGTCGCCGAGTTTCACTTTGGTCCCGCGCGGAAGCCGCGCCACGACAGCACCTGTGTGTGGAGCATCACGGACGATGGCAACGTCCCACACGATCGAAGCGGTGCCGTCGTCGACACTCGGTGTGCTGGGCGTGCCCAGCGTCGCCGTGCCCGTTCCAGTGCCCGTCCCCGTCGCGATGCTGGGGGTGACAGAACCACCCGCCGCCGTCATGGTCGCGGAGTAACTCATGGTCACCCGTGGCTCGTCGTGATCGACAGTCCCCAGACTCACGCCCTGGAACTGCGAAGTGAGCATGGCCTTGAAGGCATCGGGAGTCTTCACGGTGCTCGACTTGCCGACGTCGACATAGGTGACTTTGTTGGTGGCAAAGTCGAGTGTGACGATGACGTTCAGTCGGCCTTCGTTGTCCAACGCGGCCGGGCTCGCGGCGATCTTGCGGATGCGCGCCTGAGCGATGGCGTCAAAACCGCTTAGTTTGCCGCAGTCTTTGCCCTTGAGTGAATCGCCGCTGTCCGTCTTGCAGGAGACAATCGTCCCGCGTGAAACCGTGACAGTGGGCGGTGACGCAACTGGAACTGCGATGGACACAGTTGGAGCAACGCTCGCGGGGGCCATCGTTGACGCTGCAACCATTGGAGTCGTCGGCGCAGCAGACGCCGCTTCTGCCGTGTTGCCGTCTGTTCTGGGCGCGCTGGGCCCAAGCCTCACACCGGCGATGCGTGGCCAGGCGATGCCCACGGCAAAGCCGATCACAGCAATGATGCCGATGCGGCCCCAACTCGGGCGGTCGGCGTCAGGACGAGGAATGTGCACTTGCATCGGCGCGCGAGCAGCCATCGTGCTTCGAATTGTTACCACGCCAGACAGAACGCGGCTAAATCCCCGGCGCTTCCTGGACGGTCACACTTGATGGATCGTCAGGGTTTGATGGTGATGCCAATCACGAGAATGCCGCCCTCGTAGGTTTGACCTGCAACGAAGAACGTCTCGTTGGGCGCGGCAGTCACTTCGAGCAATTTCAAAAAGGCATCGCCGCCGCCGGGCTGATTGATCGCAGCAGCGACCTTGTAGCGATTGTCGGCAGTGATGTCTTCGAGGGTGACGGCGAGCACGCGCTTGTTGACCATCTCGTAGTTGGTCGGCTTGTTTTTTTCGAGAACGAGCGCCTTGCGATCAAGCAATTTGTACGTGTTATAGGCTGAAAACGGAGGCTTTTTGAGCTGCGGCAAATTGCCAATTTGCGGATCGATCGAGCCAGGCCCTGTTGTTTGCGTGGCGTGAAGCACCATCACTTCGGCACCAACGGACGTCGGCGCGGAGGCAACAGGCAACGGCGGCTGCGCGTCTGCTTGCGGCGCTGCGCCCAACAAAGAGAGACCTGCACTTGCGAGAGCGATGGCGACTAAGCGGCGGCGATTCATCATGGCGTTGTCCGTTTCAAGACTAATTTCCCACGACGGGATCGTCGATCCATACCACCACGCTCGAAGGCCCGGTGGCGTTGTCTACGTAAAAAACAGAGACCGGTTTGTGCGTGTCTACCGAATCGACCTGCACGGTGTGATTGGCCGCGAGAGCGGGAGCGGGGTTGAGAGCGGCCACTGACGTTTGGACTGCAGTCAGGACTGGCGCGGGCTGTTGCGTGGGAAGAGGAGGAGTCGCAGCTGTGCTCTCGGTGGGAGCGTCTCCGCGCGAGTAGAACCACGCGCCCGCAGCAAGTGCAAAGGCCGTCGCCAACACCGCGACAGTACGCGTGCGGGATTGTCGTGCGAGCCGGGCGCGATCGAGATCGTTGGGCACCAGCGCCGCCATCACGTTCGCGGTCACATCTATTTTTGAACCTAATTTCAGGGCAGTTCGCACGCCTTCGCCAATCGCCTGCATCGACGCGACCACCTCGCGCGCCTCTGCGCTTTTGTCGAGCAACGCTTTGACGTCTGCGAGACGAGCGTCTTCGAGTTCGTCGTCGGCGTAGGCCATGACGTCGAGCATTTCTTGATCAGAGAGGGTCATGACTTGTCCTCGCTCTCTACAGGCTCTGCGCTTGGCTCTTGCGGCGGCTGATCGACGCGTTGACCCACCTGCTCGGCGTAGCAATCGCAGAGCGCGCGCTGGAGCTTCTGTCTGGCGTGAAACAAGCGACTCATGATCGTTCCTTTTGACACTCCCATCGCCTGAGCCATTTCTTCGTAGCTCAGGCCTTCGACTTCACGCATCAAGATGACACCCCGGTGGTACGGCGGTAGCGCGTCGAGCGCTTCCTTCAGGCGAGCGGCGATTTCCTTGCGACGAACGACGTCTGCGGGATCGCTGCCGTCCACACGGCTAAGAAAAG
>JAYVXK010000473.1:0-1828 GCA_043785265.1 Myxococcales bacterium
CGTGATGGGAACCGCTGGCTGTACTCGGGAATCGTTCAAGGCGATCGTGGGCGAGTCCGCGGGATCGATTGGGGAGGTGAGCAACTTGGGCTCTTCATCCACCATCTCGGTGCGTCCCAAGCTGAGAGCGCTGCTGTCGGCCAGCCCTGAGCGCGGAGCGCTGTTCACCATCGTATCGCTGATGGATGACTCGGCTACGTCTGTCTTGTTGGTGATGCGGTTGATGCGCGCGATGGACTCCCCTGAGCCCTCGACGAACGCCGCCAATGCGTGAGCAAGTTCGCCAACGGATTGGAATCGATCTTTGGGGTCTCGCATCAGGCACTTCTGCACGACTGCTTCGAACGCGGCAGGCGCCGTGGGAAGTGTCTCGCGAATCGGTGTAGGCGAGGACGTGAGCACCAGAGCGCAGAGTTCTGCGGAAGTGTTCGCGACGAACGAAGGCATGCCCGTGGAGAGCTCTTGCAGGATGATGCCGATCGACCAAATGTCGGCGCGACGGTCGACGTTCTTGGACGCCTTCATCTGCTCGGGAGACATGTACAGCGGCGAGCCAACGATGGCCGACGTGCTGGTCATCGTGAGCTCACCCATGGCCGAGGACGTCATCTTGGAAATTCCAAAATCGAGGATCTTCACGCAGGGTGAACCATCTGCACGGCGCGCGACGAACAAGTTCGCCGGTTTGAGATCGCGATGCACGATCCCGAGCGCGTGCGCCTCTGCGAGCGCCTCGGAAACTTGCAAGACGTAACGAACCGTCTCTTCGAGAGGCAGCCGCTTGCGATCCGTGAGGACCTCTTGCAGGTCTTTGCCTTCGAGATACTCCATGACCATGTAGGGAGCGCCGTTGTCGAGTCGACCCACATCGAACACACGCACGACATGTTCACTCTTGATTTTAGCCGCGGCGCGCGCTTCGCGTTGAAAACGAGACACCCACTCTTTTTCGACTGCGGCCTCTGGATTCATGATCTTGATCGCTACGCGCTGATCGAGATCGTCATGCATCGCGAGCAACACCACACCCATGCCGCCTCGACCAAGCACACGCTCGATGCGGTACTTGCCAGCGACGATCTGGCCGATGTCGACCGACGACGGCATCATGGGATTTGTCGACTCTCCTTGGCTTCGCCGGTGGTTCCGTTTGGCGAACCGCCAGTCCCTGGCTTACCGAGCATGGAATTCGCGAGCCAGTTGGGTGCAAGGACAGCATCGAAGAACGCCGTGTTTGGCGAGACCCACAAATAGGTTGGACCGCCCGCGCCCCCTCCTCCGCCTCCGCCTGGAGAGCCAGCTCCTGCGAGACCACCCGAACCGCCGTTGAGTGTCTTGACGTTGCAGCCCGCGTCGCCGCAACCGGTCTCACATTGTCGGCTCATTCCAGGGTTTCCTTTGAGCCCTCCTCCGCCAATTCCCCCGGGCCCGCCAGTGCCGCCGTTGCCGCCGTTGGCTGTGTTCAACGACACGCCACCGATCAGAGTGACTTTCGGGTTCGCGCCAGCGATGTACAAGGCGATCGAAGCGCCGCCGCCACCGCCACCACTTCCACCCATGCCACCACCACCACCGCACCCGGGAGCGCCTTGGTCGCCACACAGCTCACCGCCGGTAGAGTACACACACGTAAGACCCCCGTCAGAACCACCATCGCCCGCGTCAGTCGAAGCAGAAAAAATCGAGCAGGACCCGCAGTTGAGGTCGCAAACCCCGAGACCTCCGTCCGAAGTCGGCCCCTGGGGGCCTTGTTCCCCTGTGCCACCCGCTGCAGGGACATACTGCGTGCCGTTGAAGGTCCCCGCTGCACCTGGAGTTCCCACTCCAC
>JAYVXK010000474.1:0-1827 GCA_043785265.1 Myxococcales bacterium
TTCGGCATGTCGCCGCGATGGTGGTCGGAGTCGCTCTCGTGATCGGACTCGGCACTCTCGTCGACCGATGGGGTTACGGCGCGCTCACGTTTGCTCCTGCCAATTACGTTCGGGTCAATCTCATCGGCGGAGTCGCCAGTCACTTTGGAGAGCGGTCTTGGGCGGCCTACTTGTGGCTCCCGCACGAACATCCCTTCGCGCCGCTCTCGATCGTGATCATGATCTTCATGCTGATCGGGCTCGTCACCACGAGACGCCACGTGACCACCTGGGCGGTTGTGCCTTTCGTCTTGGTGCATCTTCTGATCGCGCACAAGGAGGACCGCTTTCTCTTTGCCATCCTGCCGCTC
The DNA here is from genome assembly GCA_043785265.1 of Myxococcales bacterium. GTDB lineage: Bacteria > Myxococcota_A > Polyangia > Polyangiales > Polyangiaceae > JANYHY01. The sequence goes on from JAYVXK010000474.1 coordinate 351, forward strand.
GCGTCGTTTCACGCAGCCGTGGGTGCCAGTCGCTTCGAGCGCGTCTGGCGGATGCGCGACAGGTGGTTTGCGCATGCGCTCTATGCGCTAAACGGCCTTGTTTTGCTGGGTTTCATCACGCTGCCCAAGACCTTCGTCGTCGTCGTGCAGAAGTTTTTGCGCGATCATCGAGGCGTTCCGACGATCGCGACGAGCGATCCGTATCGCATCTACGGTTTGTCGATGTGGTTCTATCGAAGCGAGCCGGTTGAAGTCGTCACACCGACCGAAGCGCGCGCCATGATCGCAAAGCGCACGACCGATGTTCGCGTGGTGTGCACGGACGACGACCGCGGATGCGATGCGTTCTCGGACGGAGAGGTCGTGCATCGTTCGCTGCCCACTTGGATTGGCGTCGTCGATGTTGGTGGCTGGGTGGAACGCACCAACACCTGGCAAGTGATTCGCTACCGCGCGCCTACTTCGCCTTGACGATCAAGTAACGCAACGGCGCGACTGTCGACCCATTCGACAGCGCGAGTGTCGCGCCGAGCGGGAGCTTCACCACGACGCCTGGACGCAGAGCGATCGCCTCGCCTGCGACCTGCGCTTGTCCGTGTCCATCGGTGATGATCACGATCTCGGTGCAGGTGTCCTGTGCATGCACACCCACAGATCCGGCTGGATCCAGCTCACATCCGAGCACGCAGTCGAACGGCGGTAACGTCCCCTGCAAGAGACTCCACACGCGAACCTCGCCCTCGCCACCAAAGAGAGCTTGGCGTCGATCGGGTTGTCCCTGCCCAGTCCACATCAGTGAACTTTCGGATCGTTGGGGTCGGGATCGGTCGCGTCGGGGTTGCCGTCGTCGTCGAGATCGCGCACCGGCGGTTTCAAACTCTTCACGCGCGGCACGGTGCCCGCGAAAGCATCGGTGATGAACGAAACACCCATCGCCTCCAACTCGCGGTAGGCGCAGCGCACGTCATACGTGTCCGTCCGCATCTTGAACGGCTGCGCGTCATCGAACTGCGCGTAAGGCGCGTTGAAGCGACGCGTGCCCTTGCTCCTGTAATAGTCCGCGCCGTGTGTGCCTGGCATCGTCTGCACGAGGACGGCGGTCATCCCTTGCAGGGGCGCGTCGTGAATGGTGCCTTGCGCGTCGGGTTTTGCGGAGTCGAACAAGATGCGACGCGGGTTGCTCGCAGGATTTTTCAGGTCGGTGATCTCTGCGTTCGAGCCCACATCGGGCGTGGCCAATGGCAGACCGATCGCGCGCGCGAGTGCTTCGTTCGATTCGTTCGGCACGGTCTCATCGAACATCGCCTGGATCTGGATCACATTGCGAGGCTTGGTGGGTTGCCCTTTCAGCGCCGCCGGTTTCTTGATGTGGACCGGACAGGGACAACCCGATCGACGCCAAGCTCTCTTTGGTGGCGAGGGCGAGGTTCGTGTGTGGAGTCTCTTGCAGGGCACGCTGCCGCCGTTTGACTGCGTG
>JAYVXK010000475.1:0-1825 GCA_043785265.1 Myxococcales bacterium
TGTACGACCCGGAGAACCTCGAGTCGCTGCACATTCTCAATCAGTGTTTGCGCGCGCACTCACTCTACAAGCGCGACGTGAACTATCTCGTCACCGAAGACGGCAAGGTTCTCATCATCGACGAGTTCACGGGGCGAGTGCTTCCGGGGCGGCGTTGGTCGGATGGTTTGCATCAGGCGGTCGAGGCCAAAGAGGGAGTGCGCATCCAAGAAGAGACGCGCACCATGGCGACGATCACCTTCCAAAATCTGTTTCGCCTCTACGGCAAGCTCGCGGGCATGACCGGCACGGCAGACACAGAGGCCGCGGAGTTTCATTCGACCTACAAGCTCGGAGTCGTGCAGATCCCGACGAACAAGAACATCCTGCGCGCAGACCACAACGACATGGTCTACAAAACCGAGCGCGAGAAGTTCACGGCGGTCGTCAAAGAGATCCTCGAATTCCACGAGCGCGGGCAGCCGGTTTTGGTCGGCACGACCAGTGTCGAGAAAAGCGGAGCGATCGCGCGCATCCTCAAAAAACGAGGCGTTGCGCACGCCGTGCTGAACGCCAAGCACCACGAAAAAGAAGCGTATGTGATCGCGCAGGCCGGTCGCAAAGCCGCCATCACCGTCTCCACCAACATGGCAGGTCGCGGCACCGACATCATCCTCGGCGGCAACGCAGAGATGCTCGCGCGACTCGACTTCAAAGAGCAGAACCGCGATGAGAAGGCAGAAGCCGACGAGTTCCAAAAGCTCACCGAGAAGTACGAAGAGCGCTGCAAACAAGAAGGCGAAGAAGTTCGCAAAGCAGGCGGCCTGCACATCTTGGGCACCGAGCGTCACGAGTCGCGACGCATCGACAACCAACTACGCGGACGCTCGGGGCGTCAGGGCGATCCGGGATCGAGCCGCTTCTACTTGTCTCTCGAAGACGATCTCATGCGCATTTTTGCGGGCGATCGTGTCAAGGGCTTGATGGAGCGCATGGGCTTGCCAGACGACGAACCAATCGAACACCCTTGGGTGACCAACTCGATCGGCGACGCGCAGAGCAAGGTCGAAGGACGCAACTTCGACATTCGCAAGAACCTGCTCGAGTACGACGACGTGATGAGCGAGCAGCGCAAGACGGTCTACAAGGTCCGTCAGCAACTGTTGCTCGGCATCTACAAGCCCGAGCGGTTGGACGAAGAGGGCAAGCCCACGGGCAAGGTGCGCGAGATCCCCGTGCTCGAGCGACTCGCCGACGACGTGAAGCCCGCCATCACCGACATGATCATCCACTACGGCACCGCAATGCCGAAGGCCGGAGAAGAGGCTCCCAAGAAGCCAGAGACGGTCGACGACGTCAAAGAACTGTTCTCGATCGATTCGCTGCGCACGGACGTTTACCAATTTTACGGATACCGCATCGACTTCAAACCGAAGGACCAAAAGAAGCCAAAAAAGGTTTTCGAGCGTCTGATGAAGGAGATCCCGCTGAGTCTCACCGAGCAGCGCGAGCGCTTGCTCGATCTGATCGACAGCATCGTCGGGGCGATGGTCGAAGAGATGTGTCCCGCGAACAAGACGCCCGAGGATTGGGACTGGAAAGGCCTAAAAGAAGGCTTTTTGGAGCACTTTGGTCAAAAACCAGAGGCGTTCGACACCATCCACATTCCCGAAGACCTCGCGCACAATCTCTACAACCAGGCCGAGAAGGCGCTCGCGAAAAAAGAAGAAGAGCTCGGCACCGAGTTGCTCTTGCGTGTGTTTCGTCACTTCTACTTGGAAGAGATCGACAAGGCGTGGGTCGAGCACCTCACGAACATGGAGCACCTGCGCGACGGCATCGGACT
>JAYVXK010000476.1:0-6207 GCA_043785265.1 Myxococcales bacterium
AGCGTGCCCTCGCGATCCATCCGTCCCTCGACATAATGAATCGTCAGCCCCTTGATCTCGACGACATCCGCAAACGCCTTCGCAAGAAACGCATGCGCCCGATTGCTCACAACAATCTTAACCTCATGCCCCCGCGCCACCAAATGTTCGCAAACGACCTTACTCCGCGTCGCATGCCCCATCCCCTCGCCCACCACCCCATAAAGAATCCGCATCCCGCCAGCCTACACAAACGGAAGTGACAACAAAGCAACGACCAGCCCCCACCCAGCCTCCCCATGGCCATAGGGGAGGAGCAGAACTCCCCTCAATCTTCTCTTTCTTTTCTTCCCACCCCGCCAACCTGCGACACCCAAACGGACCGGTGGCGGAGCGTGCGCCGTGTTGATCGGGACCGATGGAATGCCCAAAATTCCCAGCCAGCCAAAGTCGCGACGTCCCACCGTCACCCAGATCCATCGGGCACGAGCAACGCGGTGCTCGTCCGCCACCGAGGGACTACTTCCCCGTCGCAGGTGCCCCTCTTAACACTCGTCCGCCACCGCGCGACTACCCCCCAGTCGCAGGTGCCTCAATCACCCACGGATGCGGATCGCATAAGTCAGCTTCAACAAACTCTTCAACACATTCGGCACGCGCTTGAAAAGATTGATACTCGGCGGTCGCTTCTCCATGACTCGCACCGGAATCTCTTTCGTCTTGATCCCGCCGCGATCAGCCCGAATGACAAACTCACTCGCAAAGACGTCCTTCTCGACCAGACACGATCGCACCGTATCGAGCAGCGCTGAGCGACGAAACGCCTTGAGCCCGTGGGTGTCCGTCCCGCGGAAACCGAGCATGATTTTGAGCAGCCCCGAGTACGCCTGACTCGCCACGTGACGGAGCATGGGGCGATCGTCCTCCGCGCCCGCCAACAGTTTGCTGCCGATGACCAAGTCGGCCTCACCAGTCTCGAGGATGTCGATCGCGCGACGATGAAAATCCGTGTCGCAGAGATCGATCTCGTCGCAGATGACCAGTTCGCCGCGCGCGAGCAAAATGCCCTGCTTCATGGCCTTGCCGTAATTGGGCTCGCCCATGCTGATCGATTTGACCTCGGGATACTTCGCCGACAATTCTTGAGCGAGCGCCACGGTGCCATCTCTCGAGCCGTTTTCAGCCAGGATGATCTCGTATGCCCAGCCGAGCGGTTTGAGTCGCTCGCGCAGGTCCACGACCGCTGAGTGCAGGATCGCTTCCTCGTTGTAGATGGGAATCACAATCGAGATTCGGGGCTCGGGGCTCTCAGGCATGGACGGGCGTTTTACATAGCCGACTCCAAGCCGCGTGGAAACTCCGTGCAATGAGGACAAATCGGAGTCGAACGTAAGCAGGCTGACGAAAAACGAAGTTTTGAATCCGATCCAAATCGAGCGGAGCGAGCCGCGTGGGGTGGGGCGGATGGCTTCGCCCCAAAAAACCACGTTTTTTTGGGGCGGGGAGGCGCGTGCCCCCTGTGATGACTAGAGGAGTGGTGTGAGCGGCCATGGCGGGTGTCCGAGGCGGATGTCCAAGGCGGATGTCCAAGGGACACCTCGTTAACTGGCCCGGACACCCAGGCATATCGAAAATCGGCGAAAATAAGCACTGCGCGAGATGGCATCCCGCGTGCTCTACGTTCTTCTGCGGGGCATCCAATTCCTGGGTTGACGTCCGCACGCCCGCGCGGCAATAGCGCAGGTCGAGGCGGTGCCGCACGCTCGAACGAAGTGAGAGTACGGACCGAGACTGGTAAACTGGAAGGACGACATGGCAGAAGGACTAAACAGAGTATTGCTTTTCGGAAACCTAGGCGCAGACCCGGAGCTTCGCGTCACGCCCAGCGGCCAGGCCATCCTCAAGTTGCGTCTCGCCACGACCGAGTCGTATCTCGACAAATCAAACACGCGCCAAGAGCGCACCGAGTGGCACTCCATCACCATCTGGGGCAAGCGTGGCGAGGCACTCGGAAAGATTCTCACCAAAGGCGATCGCATCTTCGTCGAGGGTTCGCTTCGCACCTCCAGCTACGAGAAAAACGGCGAAAAACGCTACCGAACTGAGATCACCGCCAGCAATGTGATTCTTGGTGGTGGTGGCGCACGCCGCGGCGCAGGGGACGATGCAGCACCCCGTACGTACGGCAATCGCGGCGCTGGCGGTTCCGCTCCCGCAAGTGGGGGAGCTCCCGCAGAGGCCGCCGCCCCAGTCGACGACTTCGGCGGCTTCGACGCCGGCGGCGACGACGAAATCCCCTTCTGAAAACGTGCTGAGAGTCTCCTCCAAAGAGGTCATCGCCCGCATCGCAGCGGCGGCTGGTCGAGGCGATGCTCCACACTCGAACGAGCAGGGTGTCGTCGCGTTCGATGGCGACGGCACTCTTTGGAGCGGCGACATCGGCGACGAGCTTTTCTTCGCGCTGCTCGCTCACGCCGATATACGCGCGCCGGCAAAAACTCGCCTGATCGACGAAGCGCGCTCTCACAACCTCGACACCACGGGCGATGGCGTCGCGATCGCCAAACGCATCTACGAGCAATACACACTTGGCCGATACCCGGAGCGAAAGATCTGCGAAATGATGGGCTGGCTCTGTGCTGGCTGGTCTCGCGCAGAAGTCGATCAGTTCGCAGAGCGGTTGCTGCCCGCGGGCGTGCTCGAAGCGCGCCTCCATCCCGAGGTCATCGAGATCGCACTTGCAGCCCGTGAGCTCGGACTGCGCACGGTGATCGTGAGCGCCTCGCCTCGCTCCATCGTCGAGGCCGCGGCGCGCCGCGTCGGCTTTGCTGATGTCGTTGCCACCACGTCTTTCTACGACGAAAAGCCCCCTCTCCAGACCATGCTCGCTCGTGTGCAGGAGCCGATCCCCTACGACGACGGGAAGGTCATCAACCTGCGTGCGCTCATCGGCGCGGACCTTTTGGTTGCCGCATTTGGCGACAACACGTTCGATGTTCCCATGTTGCAAGCAGCACGCGTCGCCGTCGCAGTGCGTCCCAAAGCGCGGCTCCTTGCACGCGAGGCCGAAGTTTCAGCCCTATTGACGATCGATGCCGAGAGCGCAACAGCGCTTGAGCCGCGCGGTTGACGCGCGTAGGCTCGAAGCGACCCCGTGACCACTACCTCTGGTATGGCTCCCGCCCAGCCGGGAGAAGTCTTGCTCGGCAAGTACCGAGTCGACGGTCCGCTCGGTGCAGGCGGGATGGGCGTTGTCATGCGTGCAACGCACATGCAACTGGGACAGCCAGTCGCGCTCAAGTTCTTGATCGTGCAAGGGGGCGCGGCAGACGCGATCGCGACCGATCGATTTTTGCGTGAAGCAAAGGCGACGTTTCGCCTCAAGGGCGAGAACTCCGTGCGCGTTCTCGATGTCGGCACTTCGCCAACAGGCACGCCCTTCATCGTCATGGAGTTGCTCGAGGGGTGCGACCTGCGACAGCTCCTCAACGAGCGCCGCTTTTTGCCCGCATGGGAGGCTGTTGGTTACATCTTGCAAGTGTGCAGCTCGCTCGAAGAAGCGCACGCGCACGGCATCGTGCATCGCGATCTCAAACCACGAAATCTGTTTCTCACATCTCGGATCGATGGGTCGGCGTGCGTCAAAGTGCTCGATTTTGGCATCTCCAAAGTGGTGGGTGACGACAATCCTTTGACCAATCCGCAAATGGCGCTCGGCTCTCCCCGCTATATGGCACCCGAACAGTGGATGAGCAGCACCACGGTGGATGCACGCGCAGACATCTATGCGACAGCGATGGTGCTGCACGAACTCGTTACAGGACAAGTCGCGCTTGCAGGTTTGCCGCTCGGCGAACTCATTCGACGTCTCTCTGCCGGCGCGATCCCGTCGCCGCGCGATCTTCGTCCAGAGTTGCCGGAGCCGCTGTGCAAAGTGATCCTGAAGGCGATGCGTCCCCATCCAGACGAGCGCTATCCGAGCATCCAAGTCTTTGCGCAAGCCCTGCGCGAGGTGCAGCCGCCCAAGCCCGCGCCGCGCTCGAAGCAAGTGCTCGCTCAGACGGCGGCGACGGCGGTCGTCGACAAGGAAGTGATGCTCGCTCGCGCCGCTCTCACCTCGGCTCTCGGTCCGCCGCGCACGCAACCAAGGCCAGCTCCAACAGCACAACCTGTGTCGCCACAACCGGCGCCGCCGCCTCCGGCAATGATCGACGATTTCGATCTGAAGACGACAGTCGGCGCACCACCCGACATCGATTCGTCCACTACGCTCAACAACGACGATCCGCGCAACAGCAGCAACTTTGGCCACACCATGCATTCGCCCGGCGTCTCGAAACCGTTTGCGTCGACCCTGCCCATTCAACAGATGCCGCCAGAACTCGCGCAGGCGCTCGCGTCGCGATCTGCTCCGCAACCAGCTGCCCCTAATTGGCAGCCGCCACAACAACAACAGCAGCAACAGCAACAACGACAGCAACAACCGCAGTACACCCAGCAGCAACAGCAGCAAGCGCCGCAACCCCACCTGCAACAGCAACCGCCGCAAGTGCGGAGTCTGTCGCCCATGAACTTTTCTGCGCCGCGTCCCGAAGCTTCGTATTCGCAGCCAATTGCTCACCCTTCGGGGCAGATGCAAGGCGTCCAACAACCGCAGCCGCAATACACGCAACCGACCGGTTCGATGCCACCGCAACAGTATGCAAGCTATGCCCCCCAGCGACCCACTCACGCTAACCCGCAGCCGCAACCTCAAACCATGCCGATCGCCGCGCCGCCTCCACAAGACGCTGGATCGCGCGTGCCGTGGCTCATCATCGTCTTCGTCTTCGTTGCCATTGCTGCTGCCGCTGTGACCCTGGCGGTTACGCTTGGCGGTCGTTGAACTCTCTGCAAGTCGGGCGTGCGTTTCTTTCCGCCAAAGTCCTGCTAATCAGCAACCATGGACTTCGACCTCACCGAAGAAGAGCGATTGATCCTCAGCACCGCTCGGGATTTCGCGCAGAGAGAAATCGCCCCAAAAGCAGCGGAGATTGACAAGAGCAGCCGATGGCCGACTGAGATCCTCGCCAAGATGGGGGAGCTTGGCTTCATGGGCGTGGCCATTCCCGAAGAGTTCGGCGGCGCCGGCATGAGCACCCTCGCGTACGTGCTCGCGATGGAAGAAATCAGCGCGGCCTGCGCAAGCTCGGGTGTGATCATGAGCGTCAACAATTCGCTCTTTTGCGACCCGATCTACAAGTTCGGTACAGCCGAGCAAAAGAGAGACGTGCTCACACCAACCGCTCAGGGAAAACTCCTTGGGTGCTTCGGCCTCACCGAACCCATGAGCGGGTCCGACGCTCAGACCATGGTGACCAACGCCGAGAAGCAGGGTGGCGACTGGGTGCTGAGCGGCGCGAAGAATTGGATCACCAACGGTCCGCACGCTGATCACATCCTCGTGTTTGCGGTAACAGATCGCAGCGGGCCCAAAATCAAACACACCGCTTTTCTCGTTAAAAAAGGCACTCCCGGCTACACGCAGAACGCGCACGACCACAAGCTCGGCATCCACGGCGCGCACTCGTGCACCGTGTTCTTCGAGGGTTGTCGCGTGCCGGACTCTGCTCGCGTGGGCAATGTCGGTGACGGATTCAAAGTCGCGATGGCCACGCTCGACGGCGGGCGCATTGGCATCGCGTCGCAAGCGCTCGGCATCGCGCGCGCCGCACTCGAAGCAGCGACCGCATACGCAAAAGAGCGCAAGAGTTTTGGTGTACCCATCGCGCAGCACCAAGCCATTCAATTCATGCTGGCAGACATGGCGACCGAGCTCGATGCCGCGCGCCTGCTCACCTGGCAAGCCGCGAAGATGAAAGACGCCGGCGTGCGACACTCGACCGAGAGCGCGCAGGCCAAACTCTACGCGAGCGAAGCTTCGACACGCATCGCGCATCGTGCGCTTCAAATTTTTGGCGGCTATGGATACTCAGTCGAGTATCCCGCCGAGCGCCACTATCGCGACGCACGCATCACCGAGATCTACGAAGGCACCAGCGAGATCCAGCGCATCGTCATCGCCGCCCACGCGCTGAAAGGTTGAGGGGCTCGTCGATGCAGGCCCACGCACGGCGACTCCGGAACAGTTGCGCGCTCCCCACCCTCGTCACGCTCGCCGCGATCGCGTGCGCGAGCTGCGGCAGCGATCCCAAGCCGCAGCCGGTGACCCCCGAGGCGGTCGAGGCC
>JAYVXK010000477.1:0-1824 GCA_043785265.1 Myxococcales bacterium
CATGTTCGTCGCAAGCGGTGCGCTCGCGCAGGACAAGCCGAAGTCGAGCGATAGCAAAGAGGGCTACGGGTACGAGTTTTCTGATGACCCGTTGAGCGCTGGTGGTTTTGGTCCCAACGACGCAACGATTCGCGTTCGTCCTGGTCCGGTGCGCACCACGCTGATCCGTCCGCGTACATCATTTGTGCCGGAAATGTTGAAGTCCGTCGAGAACCTCTGAGTCTGGGTAAATAAAAAGTACCTCGTACTTGATGATGGGTTGTCGCGAGTTTCTCGCGAGTCGAGCTTTGAAGCGTTTGGTAGTCGAGAGCCGTCTCTGACGACGGCAGAAGGTTCACATGGAAGGCAAGGCGAAGGTCGCGCTCACGTTCGCGCTCTCTCAGGGAGGTCAACTCCTCCGCAGAGAGACGATTGCTCAAGACATCGTCAAGGTCGGCAAAGACCCTCGAAGCCACCTTCGTGTCGACGACGAACTTGCGTCCCGGATGCACGCGGTGATCGAGGTCGCGTCGCCCGATGACATCACTCTCATCGATCTCGGCAACGAGCCCGGCACGATGGTCAATGGCCAGCGGGTCAACAAATGCAAGATTCGACCAGGCGATCAAGTGCAGATCGGATCGACCACGATCGTCCTCGAATCAGCCGTGCCCGCAGAGCTTGCCGCGGCAGTGGCGCCCACGATGCAAGCCCCCGCACAACCCGCGTACGCAGCGGCACCCGCTCCTGCAGCGGTAGCACCGGCTGCTGACGCCAATCCATTCGGAGGCGCGAATCCATTCGCAAGCGCCAATCCGTTTGCCGGCGCCGCAGCCCCCGCTAATCCTTTCGCGAGCGCGAGTCCGTTTGCATCGACTGCCGCGCCCGTCGCGGTCGAGACGGACGTCGATCCGAACGCGCCGCCTGGCAGCTACACGTATCAAATGATGAAGACCGGTCCTGACGTGAATCCGGACGAAGTGGAGCTCGCTCACGTCGCTGCAGCCGAGGTCGAAGTCATTTGGGACGCGAACGTTTTGTATTCGGAGAACATCTCCGCGAACAAACAGTTCGTCATCGGCGAAGACACCGCAGCGCGAGAAGCGGTCGGCAAAGCGGACAACCTCATGGGTTTCGGTCTGCCGCTGATGATGCTGACGCCGCTCGTGGGTGGCACCGTGCTGCTCGCTGGCTCGATGATGAAGAAGTCGGCGAAGGCTCGCCTCTACAACTTCTTTGTTCCAACTGAAGTGCTCGGTACCACGGTGGCGCCAGTGCTCTTGATGGGTGGCATCGTCGTCATCCTTCCGAACACCACAGGTTGGGTCGACATCCCTGGTCAAGGACGCGTCACACTCGCGGACCTCATCGCGAGCGGACGTGCACGACCCAGCAGCAACTTGAGCAGCGCGCATGAGTTCCCGCTGCCGCCAGGTGGCAAGCTCCGCCAAGAATTGTCGACGGGACTCGCGTTCCAGATCACCGCGGGCAACGCAGGCAAAGCACCCCCGACGGGCGCATTTTCGAGTTTCGATCCGACCGGCTACATGTACACGGGCCTGTCGTTCTTGATGCACATCGGCATCTTGGCCTCGCTGTTCTTCTTCATGCCGAACCTTGGCGCAGACGACAGCGAAGCGCTCGATCGCGACATGATCCTGAAGATGCAACACTTGCTCAACGCAGAAGCAGAGCGTGAGCAGGAGCAAAAGGAGACCGAGCAGGTCCCTGACGTCAACGCCGACAACCACGAAGGTGGCACGGGCACTCGCGCAAAAGGCGAAGAGGGCTCGATGGGAAATCCCAACACCAACAAGACCGGCATGAAGTTCGGCGTGCAAGGTC
>JAYVXK010000478.1:0-1822 GCA_043785265.1 Myxococcales bacterium
GTCGGCGTGGCCTTGGTGCTCTCCTTCACCTGGATTGTCGCCCTCGCATCGATCGCGCTTCGAAAGGTGCACACGCGCGAACCGATGGTCGTTGCAGCGATCCGACGCGTGTACGAGCCGCTGCTGGAGCGCATGCTGACGCGCCCTCTCGTCGCTCTCGCGCTCTCCATCGCTCTGGTCGCGGTAGGCGTCGCGGCAGGCGCGACACGCGGCGCGGAGTTCACGCCACGACTCGAAGAGGGAGACCTGGTCGTGCAGCTCGCGCGTCCACCGAGCGTCTCATTGGAGGAGGCTACACGCGGCACCGGAGAACTCGAAAAGGCGCTCATGCAGTTTCCGGAGGTCCGGCGTGTGGTGTCACGAAGCGGTAGTCCCGACGTCGCCACGGACATCATGGGCATCGAGCAGAGCGATGTGTTCGTGATTCTCGCGCCACGCGAAGAGTGGACTGTGTCCTCTACCCACGAACTCGTTTCGAAGCTGAATGCAGCCGCTTTGCGCGCTTTGCCGGGTACCGCGCTCGGGTGGACTCAGCCCATCGAAATGCGCGCGAACGAGTTGCTCGGAGGAACACGCAGCGACGTCGGCATCAAAGTGTTTGGCGACGACTTTGCCACGCTCAACCGACTGGTGGACGAAATCAAACGCCTACTTGGCACCATCGACGGCGCGGTGGACATTCGCAGCGAGCCGCTCATGGGTCTCACGCAAGTGACCGTTCGTCCGGATCCCACACGCATGGGAAGGCTCGACGTCAAGAGCGACGATGTATCAGCGCTCACCGAGAGTCTGCGCGCAGGGCGACGCGAAGGACTCTTCGTGGATCGCGAGCGTCGCTTCGACGTCGTTCTCAAACTCGACGACCCTCCCTCACCCGACGAACCTTCCCTCGCGCGCGCCCGGCTCGTGCTGGCCGGCGGTCGGCTCGTGCCGCTTGGCGATGTCGCCACCATCACCACGAGCGACGGACCCGCGCTCATCGGAAGAGAGCACGCACGCCGACGCGTCCAAATCGAGACCAACGTCCGGGGCCGTGATTTAGCCTCGTTTGTGCAAGAGCTCTCGCGCAAACTCGACACGGTGCGCATGCCGTCTGGTTACTATGTCGAGCTCGCCGGACAGTACGAGCACCTGGTGAGCGCATCCAAGCGTCTCGCGATCGTGGTGCCGATCACACTCGCGCTCATTTTCGTGTTGCTCTACTTCGCGTTCCACGATCTGCGGTCGGCGGTGCTCATCTTCTTGAATGTGCCCATCGCAGCAAGCGGAGGATTGCTGGCACTGGCTGCTCGCGGTCTTCCACTTTCGATCTCGGCGGCGGTGGGAATGATCGCTCTGTTCGGTGTCGCGACACTCAATGGCGTGGTTCTGTTGTCGGCGATCCGCGGCCAAGTCCTCGCAGGCGTAGAGCCTCTCGCGGCGGTGCGGGCGGGCGCGAGGGAGCGATTGCGTCCCGTCATGACGACTGCGATTGTGGCCGCGCTGGGGTTTTTGCCGATGGCGATCGCGCAGGGAACTGGTGCGGAAGTGCAGAGACCGCTTGCGACGGTGGTGATGGGCGGTCTCGTCACGTCGACACTTCTGACGCTGCTGATCTTGCCGGCGTTCACGGTGTTCGTGAACAAGCGGCGAGCCTGACACGTCCGCGGTCGCCGTCCCGGTCGCCGTCCCCGTCCCCGTCCCCGCTCCCGCTCCCGTCCCCGTCCCCGCTCCCGCTCCCGTCTCCGTCCTATCGTGGGAAGGCTGATGCGTTGCCGCCGTCGATCGTGATCACGCAGCCGGTCGTTGCGCGGGCCTCTGCCAAGTAGATGAACGCGTCGGC
>JAYVXK010000479.1:0-1821 GCA_043785265.1 Myxococcales bacterium
CCAAGGATGGCGACACGGTTTTTGTCAGTGGCCATCCCGGGTCTACGGGACGCCTGCAAACCAAAGCGCAACTCGAACGCAATCGCGACACGATCTATCCGTTCGTGACCGACAACCTCAAGCAAGAGGCCGCGCTGCTGCACGCGTACGCCAATCAAGGTCATGAGTTCGATCGTCAAGCGCGCGAGCCGATCTTTGGTGTCGAGAACAGCATCAAGGCGCTCGCGGGCTACCTCGGCGGGCTCAAAGACCCCGCGCTCATGAGGAAGAAAGCCGACGACGAGGCCGCGCTGATCAAGGCGATCAAGGCTGATCCAAAGCTCGCCACGACTTATGGCGCCACGTTCGACGATGTGGCGAAGGTGCAAACCAAGGTCGGTACGATCTACACCGCGTACTCCGTGCTCGAGCGCGGCGGCGACTCCACTCTTTTGCAACTGGCAAAGAACCTCGTGCGTCTGCCAGACGAAACGGCGCAGCCCAACGAGAAGCGTTTGCGCGAATACCGCGACAGCAACCTCGACTCGCTGAAGCTCGAGCTCTTTTCGAGCGCGGCGGTGTATGGCGGTGTCGAAGTCGTTCTCGTGCGCGCATGGATGGAGAACGCCAAACGAGTGTTTGCGAGCAAGCCTGCGGTGCTCGACAAGATTCTCCACGGCAAGACGCCACTCGCAGCAGCACAAGAGCTCGTCGCCGGCACCAAGCTGTTCGACGTTTATTCACGAAAGCAGCTGTTTGCAGGCGGCAAATCGGCGGTTGACGCGTCAAACGATCCGGCGATCGTGCTCATGCGGTCGATCGATCAAGACTCGCGCGCGGTGCGCAAGGACTACGAGGACAACGTCGAGGCGCCCATGCGAAACCTCGGCGAGAAAGTCGCGCAGGCAACTTTTGCAGTGAAGGGTCCGACCATGCCACCGGACGCGACATTCACACTGCGCCTCGCGACTGGCGTCGTCAGGGGATACAAAGACGGCAACAAAGACATCCCGTTCGCGACGGACTTCGCCGGGATGTATGCGCATGCCACGGGCAAAGATCCTTTCAAGCTCCCCGAGAAGATCCTCGCTGCCAAACCCAAGCTCACGCCAACGACGAAAGTGAATTTCGTATCGACCAACGACATCATCGGCGGCAACAGCGGCAGTCCTGTCATTGCAGCAGATGGCTCGATTGTGGGCCTGATCTTCGACGGCAACATCACGAGTCTGCCCAATCGTTTCGTGTATCGAGAGGTCACCGAGCGCGCGGTCAGCGTAGACACGGCTGGCATGACGGAAGCCCTCGCCAAGGTTTATGGCGCCGACGCACTCGTCAAAGAGCTGACGGGGCACTGAGCTGGTAGAGTTGACGAGCCAATGGGGCGCCACGACAACGAGCTGTCTGCAGGAGCGAGGCTGCTCGATCGGTATGTGATCATCGATCGAATCGCAGCGGGCGGGATGGCATCCATTTACCGCGCGACGGACGAGCGACTCGATCGCGTGGTGTGCGTCAAGCTCCTGCGTGCCGTGGTCGAAGGCTCTGGCTCGACGAGCGGTGGGAGCGCGTATGACGCGAGCTACGCGCACTTTCTACAGGAAGCACTCGCGCTCTCGCGGTTGTCTCATCCAAACACGCTCAAAATACACGACTTTGGCTACCTCGAAGAGAGCGGCCGTCCGTTTCAAGTCTCTGAATTTCTCGATGGCGGCACGCTGGAGCAATACATTCGCGCCCATGGAGCGCTGCCACCGGAGGATGTGCTCACGCTGCTCAAACCGATCGTGGGAGCGCTCGCGGAGGCTCACGCTCACGGCATCATTCATCGAGACATCAAGC
>JAYVXK010000480.1:0-6196 GCA_043785265.1 Myxococcales bacterium
GAGTCATTGTCTATCGAGAAACCAAAAACACAGCAGAGCCGTCTATGCAACATGTTCTGGTCTCTCGGTCGTAGCGCGTCGTCGCGCATTGCGCATGTACGCCGCGCGCAGAGCACGATAAAAGCAATGTTGTCGTGATCGCTATTGGCACAGTTCTCAGCTCGAAGTATCGGCTGCTCCGTTTGCTTGGCGACGGGGGCATGGGCGCCGTCTACGAGGCGCAACACGAGCGACTCGGTACGCATGTCGCGGTGAAGATTCTTCATCCAGACATCGCACGGCGGCCGGGCATCGTGGAGCGCTTCCTTCAAGAAGCGCGCGTGTCGGCGCAGATCAAGAGCCCGCACATCGTGCAAGTCACCGACGTCGAGCAAACCGCAGATGGCCTTGCGTACTTGGTCATGGAGCTGCTCGAAGGCGAGCCGCTCAGTCGCGTGCTCGAGCGCGATCACAAATTGCCTGTGGCGACGGCGTGTTCGTACGCGTCGCAAATCCTCGAGGCACTCGAAGGCGCTCACGCACTGGGTGTCGTTCACCGCGACTTGAAGCCTGAAAATGTGTTCGTGACGACCCAGGCCGGCAAGCGCGTCCTCAAGCTCATCGACTTTGGGATCGCAAAAGTACGCCGTGACGACGCCGCAAAAAATCTCACGATGGCTGGCGTGACGATGGGCACGGCCGAATACATGGCACCGGAGCAAGCTTTCTCCGCGGACAAAGCGGACGTGCGCAGCGATCTCTATGCGCTGGGCGTCATGCTCTACGAGATGATCTCGGGCACGCGTCCGGTCATGGGGGAAGACGCGCGACTGATCGCGATGAAGGTCGAGCGAGGCGAGATCACTCCGCTCGTTCATGCGGCGCCCGACGTACCGCGTGACGTCGCCGGGCTTTGTCATCGCGCGATGGCGCCTCGACCCGACCTTCGTTTTCAAAGCGCGATGGAGATGCGACTCGCGATCGAAGCTGCCTTGCAGAAGCGCTCGATGGTCGGCGAAGGAGCGCCCGCCGTCACGCCGGCTCCTCCGCAGATTGGGATCGATCCTGCCTTGCATGACGTGCCTGCGAGCCCGACCACTCAGCGCGGCGCGCCTCCGCTGGTTTTTTCACAGACCGCGCAGGCCACCCCTGTGGCTCCCCCTGCACCACACATCGCGCAAATGACTCCGCCCATACCGACGAACTACCCGACACGAAAGCGCTCCACCGGAGGTGGCATGATCGCCGTCCTGATCGGTGTGCCCGTGTTGCTCGGTGTCGGCATCGTCGTGCTCTTGGTGCTCTCGCATCAAGATCAACCGCAGCCTGTCGTTTGGCCTGTTCCGCCGACTACGCAGACGGTGAACAATGATCCCAACGCGCCGCCAACATCGACACTGAGCGATCCGCTCAAACCTCTCGGGACGACCCAGCCATACGTGCCGACCTACAACAATACCAACGTGCCTCACCCTGTTGGTGATGCTCGCGCGGCCGCAGCAGATGGCGGAGTCGACACGACGGACGCTTCGCCGAGCAATCCGTTTCCTTTTCCCAGCAACTTCACTTTTCCGAGTTTCGACGGCGGCATGGTCATTCCGCCGTTTCCGTCGAACTTCCAATTGCCGCAATTTCCTGGCGCGCCGCCTCCTACCGACAACAATCACTGAAGGGACGACGGAGTGCGCAAGCGTCGAGGCAGCAAGAAAAAGGACCTTGGCAAGGTCGTCGCCGAAGCCCTCGATCACTTGACGTTCATGTGGCGCGAGGCGGTTCGCCTCCCGCGTATCCGCGCTGTCGTGGCGTTGACGGCTCTGTGCATCGTGACCGCCATGCTCATCGCACGAGGGGGGACGCTGCGTGCCCGTTTAGGAGCGGTCGCATTGCTCGTGGGATCGGGTTCGGTCATCGCGGCGCTTGCGTGGCGTGAGAGACGCACGTGGGATGATCCGTCGACTGTCATCGAGAGGCTCGCGGGTCGAGCGCTGCCAGAGCAAGCCAAAAAGGCGCAGCGAGCGATCGCTCTGCTCGACGACGACGGCGAACCAAAGACCGATGGTACGTCTCCGGCGCTCACGCGTTTGTTCGTCGCGCGAGCGCTCGCGGCGATTCCCAATGATCGCATCGCGGAAGAGGCCGGTCGCGTCGCTCGGACGTTTCGCTTGGCGACTCTTGCGCTCTTGCTTGCGACAATCGCGGTCGTCGCGAGCAATCCATGGGGAGTGATCGAAGGGTTCGATGTGATCGCCGCGCACAACGGCGTTGCGCCGATCGGCATGCATTGGCTCGAGGGCCCGCAAATCACGGGGCGTCCGCCTGACTATCTGCATCAAGGGGAGCACGAGCTGCGCCTCTATGCGGAGGCTAGTTTGCCGCGCGGTTCGGTGATCACCTTTCGCGGAACACCCGAACACGCAGGACGAAGAGTGGCGCTTTGGGATGGAAAAAACGAAGTCCCATTCGTCGACGACGGAACGGGCAGAGTCGTGGCCCGATGGCCGCTCGAAGGCGACGTCGAACTACACATCGTCGCTCGCTTCGGCGATGTGCGCATCGAAGACTCGGACCCAACCGCGATCCACAGCATCGAAGACATGGTGCCCATCGTGAAGCTCGACGACGCGCCCAAGCAGTTTCGACTCGCGCTGACTGCAGAAGACATTCCGATCAAGTACGAGGCGAACGACGACCACGGTCTGCGCGAAGTGCAACTCGTCCTCAAGAGCGGCGCTCGCGAAGAGCGACGCGTGCTGGCCAAGTTGGACGGCGAGACGCGGAGCGATCGCGGTGGTTACGTGCTCAAGCCAACCGACTCATTTTTTCGGAAGAGCCACTTCGCCGTCGAGATCACAGTCGAAGCAAAAGACAACGATCCGATCACCGGGCCCAAGTGGGGCGTGAGTTTGCCGTTCACGGTCCTGCCACCCGAGGTAGGTGAGCCCGCAGCCCTACGTTTGGCTGCTTTGCGTGCGTTGCGCGATGCCTACGTCGACTCGCTCGCGTATCTCCTTTCGCATGACGTTCCCACCACGCCTGCTTCTGACTTGCATGTCGTGCTGGAGGGCGAACGGGCGCAGCACGCAGCAAACGCGGCGCTGCTCGAGACGACCATCAACGATTCCTACGCGGGCGCGCGGGTGATCTCTCGATTGAAGGCGCTCCTCCGAGCGCAGGCCAAGAAGCTCGACTCGGCGATGAAGGCGGAGTCCGACACTCACACGCAATCGACCCACGTTGCGTTGATCAAACAGAACGAGACGATGGCGCTCGTCGTCGATGGAGTGGTGCGCGGGCAAGGAATCAAAGACGCCAGAGACAGCGCGAAGTTGTTGGCAGACGTCGCCGACGACCTGGCGCTTGGCGCCTTGCAGATGCAGCACCCAAGTGAAGCAGAGCGCGGGACCCTGCGTTTTTCTGCTGCAACGACTGTCTTACGCGGCAGCGAGAAACAGCTCGTTTCGATGGGCTCGCTTGGTCGTGACTTTGCCGGTGTGATCCACGCAGACCTCGCACGTGCCGAGCGCGCGAAGAGCGAGAGTGATCTTGGCCATGCGGAACTTGCGGCTCGAGATCTCTCTGCGCGGTTGCATCAACCTGATCCAAGCTTTGGCGCAAAGGGATCGGGCGGCGGACACGCAACGGGTGAGTCGGGTGGCCAAGGCGGCGGAGAAGGAGACGACTCGGGCGGTGAAGCAGAGCGTGCGTTCAATGAGGCGCTCCAAGACATCGACAATCTCGCGAACGATCACGCGAGCGCAATGAATGACGTCGACCAAGCGATGAAGAGCGCGCAGAGCGAAGCCGATCTCGACAAACTCAAAGAGGACGCCAAGGAGCACGCGAAGGCCGTGCGCGAGGCAACCAAAGACATGCCTTCGATCGGTGGCGGGAGCGATTCGTGGACGAGCAAAGGTGCATCGGGGCGCGAACTGTCGGAGCAAATGGCGCAGTCGCTCGAGCAGGGCAACCCCGCAGATGCCGTGCAAAGCGGCAAAAACGCGCTGCAAGCGCTCGACGAGGCCAAGCGCATCGCCGCTCGTGAGAGGTACTTCGACGACGGCGCCCGCGACGCTGACCGACGCATCGATGACGCAAAGAAGAAACTCGAACCGGAAGTGAAGTGGGCAGAAGAGCAACTCGACCAGATGCGAAAGCGTGCCGCGCAACGTGCAGCCGGGGATCTTCAAAAAGCCGGCGAGGACGAAGACAAGCTCGCCGCGCGCGCGGGCAAACTGGGCGACAAGATGCGTGACCTCGGGTCGCCGGCTGCAGACTCACTCGACGACGCAGACCAAAGCGCACGCGAGGCGGCCCAAGCACTCAAGCGAGGCGACGTCGACGAGGCCATGCGAAAGCAACGCGACGCGCAGCAAAAGCTCGAGGCGGCGAAGCAAGCGCTTGGGCAAGACGAACAAGACGGTGACCCACAACAGGGCGACGAGGAGGGCAAGAAACTGGATGCCACGCAACATGTCGAGATCTCCAAACCGGACGCACACAAAGGACCTGAGGAGTTTCGGCGGCGCGTGATCAAAGGACTCGCACAGCCGGGCAGCGCGCGCGACAAGGACGCGATCAAGCGCTACGCGGAGGGGCTGTTGCGATGAGAAATCGGGCCATATTCTCGCTCATGTTGTGTGCATTATGCACGCTGTTGCCGGCGCACTCTGCTGCGGGACCGCTGTCGGCTTTTCACGCGAATCGCGCGCAACAGTTCACGCTGGGACTCGATCTAGACCAGGCACGCAAAGAACTTCTGCAGGGCGACGAGAGCGATCCGGAGATTCAGCGTGAGCGCGGACGACTTGCTCTCTATGAAGCGGACTGCGATGGCGCGGCGGTTTCGCTCACTGCGGCTCTCACCGGGGGGCCCGACGAGCAAACCGAAGGCCTGCTCGACATCGCGCAGGGCTGCGCTCGCGTGACCGCAGCGATCGTCGAAGATCAAGACAAGAGTCACGACATCACCGTTCGATATCAAGACGAAGCGGACCGCGCGCTCACTCCATTGATCGTCGACACGGTCGTGAAGGCTCGCGACACGCTCGGCAAAGATCTGGGAGCGACCTGGCCAAAACCGACTCGCATCATCGTCGTGCGCGATTTGCTGTCGCTATCGGCGATGACTGGGTTGCCTTACGAGTCAGCGCAAACGACCGGAACCGTCGCGGTGGCCAAGTGGGGGCGCGTGACGATTCTCTCGCCGCGCGCGAGCCATCACGGTTTTGCATGGCGCGACACGCTCGCACACGAACTCACTCACCTCGCGGTCACTCGACTCACGATCGATCGCGCGCCGCTCTGGTTGCAAGAGGGTCTGGCCAAGCGCGAAGAGGTAAGGTGGCGAGAAATTGCCCCCTTTGACGATCGTCCGTCTCCCGATGCGATCGCTCGTCGTGGCATCGACAAGAAACTCGACCTCGCACTCGACAAGCTCGGACCTTCGATCGCGATGCTCCCGAGTGCGGAGGCTGCGATGGTGGCGTTCTCCGAAGTCACGAGCTTCGTGCGTTACTACGCGAAGACCGCCGGTGACGACGCAGTGAGAAAGTTGCTCTCCGAGTTGCGCGCCGGCAAGAAGGTCGACGACGCCCTCATGGCAGCGAGCGGGAGTGATCTGAAGGGGTGGGACCTCAAGTGGCGAGCGGAGATCACGAGCGTGCCTAGCGAAGCGGTACCGGGGATCGATCAAGCGAGTGTCGACGGCAAAGCGCTTACGAATGTGCGTGAACGCCTTCGCCTCGCGGAACTCCTCTTTGGACGCGATCATGTGACCGAGGCGCAGAAGGAGATCGATCAAGTGAAGTCGTCCTCCTTGCTGACGCACGAGCCAAGCTTTGCGTATCTTGCCGCTCGTACCCTCGAGAAGCACGACATCGATCAAGCGCGCGCATCGGTCGCCGATCCAGCTGTGCCGACTCATTCGTTTGCCCCGTGGTGGGCAATCCGCGGCCGACTCTCTTCCCAAGACAGCACCCTCGCCGAGCCCTCCTTCACGGAAGCCATCGCAGAAGATCCGTTCGACCGCGAAGCCGCCTGCCGCTCGTTGGACGGAACAACCACACTCTCCTCCCCCGCGGACAAGGCTCTTTGCGAGATGGCCGTCGCAGCGGGTGTGCCGGATTTAGGCAAGAATTAGCCATATCGCGCAATTCAGTGTGTTGAGATTTGACCACCTCCCATTCGGGCCGGTACCATTCCTAGATTGCGCGCCCTC
>JAYVXK010000481.1:0-6194 GCA_043785265.1 Myxococcales bacterium
CGGCGACTGGCGCAGCGCGACGTCGGCGCTCGAAGAGTGTGTCGCAGTGCTCCCCAACGAGAAGCTCTGCGCCAACTCCTTGCACGATCTCGCGAGCCGTCGCGAACGATAGTCCATCGGAGCCTCCTCTAGAGCGAAGCGTTGATCGAGTCTGCTGCAATGATAAGCGTCCGCTGGCGATGCGTCGACCGCGAGAGTGGCGGCCAGACAAACCTTCCCAAGCGCAATGCGCTAAGTTGCGAAATTGCTATTGGGGGACGGCGCTGTCGACCTTTCGAGCTACGATGAGCGAATGAAGCTCGGGGTCTGCGAAGCGTGCGCGCGCCATGTGCGAGCGACTGAGTCTGCGTGCCCGTTCTGCGGGGCAGGCGTCGTCGTGAGGGTGGATCCGCCTCGGCAGCGCGCGCGGCGAGCCGTTGTGCTTGCGGGCACTGCCGCGCTGGCGTGGGCATGCGGCAGCTCGGCCCCGGCCGTTTTTTATGGCGCCGTCTCACCGCCAGAGCCGGACGGTGGGGACGGCGATGCTTTCTTTCCGATCTACGGCGGCGCAGATGTGATGCCGCCCGATGTCAGCCAGCCCGATGCTTCAACAGACGCCGCTACGGACGCGCGTGACGGATCAATCGATGGCTCGGACGCCGACAGCGACTGAGTCAACGAGGCGGCCATGTTGAGTGACGGCTCGCGAAAAAGCGGAATCGGTCGGGTCGGGTAGAGAGCCGGGCGGTCTGCCCGCCACCGCCACATCGTGATAAGCACTCGTGCCACGTGGGTTACTGACAGGAGGCAGCGATGGCAACGAAGAAGACGCCAGTCTCGAGTGCACGGACCGAGTGGGTAGGCGGAATGGCTGCGACCCCGGGATACACGGGCGAGGATACCCCCTACCAACCCGAGTTGCTCCTCTGGATGATACCCGGTGGGCCGGTGGTCGGGACGAGCACGGCGAAAACGACAGAGGCGCTGCTCGAAACAGCGGCCGAGCACTTGGCGTCGACGATCGATAAACCCATGGTGCCTGGTATACGTCCGCCCACGCGCGTGCGGGTCGCCTCCTCTGATCTCGCCACCAGGCTCAGGCGTGAGCATCCACAACTCGAGATCGTGTGTGAGCCTACGCCCGAGCTCGACGAGCTGGTGGCGTCGATGCACGACGACCTGGAAGATGGCAGCGAGTCGGACGCCGACCCGGAAAGGATCGCGGCGTTCTTCCGCGCGGCTGCGATTCTCTTTCGAGCCAAGCCATGGGACGTCGTCCCGGAGGCGGGCCTCCTTTCTCTGTCCATCGAGAAGCTCGGCGTAGTGGACGCGGTGGTCGGCGTCATGGGCACGGGCGAAGGTCACGACATTGTCGTCTTCCAGACCATCGAAGACTTCATCGCGTTCGTCGAGTTCGCCACCTCGGTTGACCACGACGACGACCTTGCGGTGCCGTCGCATTTCACGATCAAATTCGTGCGCGGTGCGGACGTGCCGCCTTTGCTTCGCAAGGAGATCGTCGAGCGTCGGTGGGAGGTCGCAGCACCCGACGGCTATCCCATGCTGGTGGTGATGACTCCAGCTCTGGTCCCGCGCGTGCCGACCGCAAAAGAGTGGACGGTGGCGGAGGGTCTCGCGCTCGCGCTTGCGCATGTGGTCACCGACAAAGAGGCTCTCACTGCAGCCTTCGACGGAGGCGAGCCGCTGGCACGCACTCTCGCACTGAAGACGCACGCGGGCGAACTCGAGATCACACTGCGCGCGCCCCTCGAGCACCCCGCGTCGGCGTACGCGGGGCCCGATGACCTGATCGCCGAGCTCGCCACGATCGACGCGGGCGGGCCGGAATTGGACGACGACTATCGCGCGGAGATCGAAGAGGAGCTGATCAGGCAATTTACGCGGTCGCCCGAGGCCAAGGATCTCCCCGATGTCCACTGGTGCGAACCACTGATGGATCTCGCCGCGAACTATGTCGGCGTGACCATCGCCTCGATCGGTGCGCCCGAACTCCGCGAGCTCTTGTTCGAGCACTTGCCGCGGAAGGTAAGCGTGGACGCGAGCGTCGCAGCAGAAATCATCGACGAGTGCCGGGCGTTCTTCGCGTTCCTGAAGCGAGAGTTCGCGCTGCCCGAAGCCGACGCGTGTCTGCGCTTGCTCGGAGAGGACGGGACGAAAAAGCAGCTCGCCGCCGCACTCGCAGACCCAAGCAACTTCGGGATAGCCAAGTCGATCATGATGTCCGGCCGGGAGGCAGGTTTCGACCTCGCGACCAAAGAGGGCGTCGACGCGTGGATGCGCGAAATCGAGAGCAAGCCGCTCTCGCCGTCGCTTCTGCGGTCGCTTCGCCTTCCGCCCGTCGCGCCAGTGCAGCGCCACGTCGACCCCAAGACGGACCGCGCGAAAAAGAACAAACGCAAGGCCGAGCGCAAAGCTCGAAAGAAGAACCGCTAGCCGCCGTCCACCCGGCTGTACGAATCGTCCACCCGGCTGTACGAAACGGGGACTAGAGCGGAGACGGGGACGGGAGCGGGACGGGAGCGGGGACGGGGACGGGAGCGGAGACGGGGACGGGAGCGGAGACGGGGACGGGAGCGGAGACGGGGACGGGAGCGGGGACCGGGACTGCGACTGGGACGGGGGACGGCGCATGGGGGACGGCGGACGGCGGACGGGATGACGGGGAAGATCGACCGCTCCACTTCTCCGAAAACATCCTCTACCCTAAGGCTCCCATGCCCAAGAAGACCGGCCCGACGGCCAAGCAACTCAAGAACTTCTTCAAGCTGATCTCTCGAGACCTCGACGACGAGCTCAAGACCGAGCTCGCGATCGTCGGTCCCAACGCGTCGTTCGATGCGGGTGGTCAGGGTAAGGTTCCCGCGCTCGTATTCGCGCTGCAAGCCAAGCGCACCAAGAGCGCCCGCGTGCTTCTCGAAGCTGGAGCAGACGTGAACGCGCAAGGACCGGATGGAGCCGCGCTGCACCACGTGCGCGACCTCGCTCTTGCAAAGGAGTTGCTCGCGCGAAAGGCCGACGTCCATCTAAGGAGCCAATACAAAAAGACCCCGCTGCACGAGGCTGCTTCTGCCGGAGACGTCGCGATCGTGGAGTTGCTTCTCGCGCATGGCGCAGAGGTCGATCCCGAGGACGCGTACGGCGCGACACCCTACGGCGTGTCTTCGAGTGCCGAAGTGCGCGCTCTCTTGAAGAAGCACGGCGCCAAGGGGTTTGGCAAAGGCGGAGGAAAAATTCTGACGCCAACCAGCGCGCCCGCGGAGCCCGCGGATGTCGACGTCGCGCGAGGAGCCCTCGGGGTCGATCGTGCTGGGCGTGTGTGGTTCGCCGGGTACAGCGGCCTGTTCGTGCTCGAGGGCGACGCGATCACCCGTTGGACATTCGAGGAGAGCTTCGCGATTTCGTCGATCAAATCGGGCCCAAGAAACACGGTGTATTTCGCGACCAATTGGGGACTGCTTTGCCTCGACGGCGGCACCTTCACGCTTTTCTCGTCGACCGACTCGGAGCTCTTCGACAATCACATCGTCAACATGTGGACGAGCCCAGACGGCCGCCCGCACATGCTGCATTACCAAGACGGGCAGGACGAAAAGCACATCTCGGTCTTTGACGGAGAGTCATTTTCTGTGTTGTCAGCCAATGTTGATCTGCCAAAGGGACTCGAGATCAAATGCCTCGCGTTCGATCGCCGCGGCGAACTGGTTTTGGGCGCAGAGGGCGCGATCGCACTTCGCGAAGACGACAGTTGGAAGGTGATCAAGTCCTTCGGACAAGAGACCGGTCGCCCGCAGACCCTCCACGACATCGTGTGCGACGGCGACACCATGTGGATCGCAGCGTCCTCGTCAGTCTACGAACTGCGCGACGGAAAGGTGACCACTCACAACATGCCAGCGATCCCGAACTGTCTCTGCAAGTCTGGCGACGTCTTGTGGGTCGGTCTATTTTGCGGCGGGCTTGGCCGGCTTGAAGCGACAACGCTGACTGTGTCGAAGAAGGACAACTCGCCGTTGCGTCAGGACGACGTGGAGGAACTCGTTTCCGCGGAGGAACGAGTGTGGATCCGCACGGCTGACCGCGTCCCAGCGTTCGTTCGTGATGGGAAGATCGAGCGATTGGTTGGCGACCTTCCCGTTGATGAACCGACAGAGAAGGCTGCAAAGAAGCAGAAGCGCGCCTGACGAGGCTCGGAACTCCCGAGCGACCGCACCGCCCCAGCGAGCCACCACGCCGGTCGCCGTCCCGCACCCGTCCGCCGTCCCCGCCTCAGAAACTCCCAACGAAGTATGCCCCGCTCATCCCCGCGCCGAACGACTCTTGCGCGTCGACCGCGTCGCTGAGCGCAGTGCAATCAACGGATGGGCCGCGCGTGCATGCGGCGTTCGAGCCGAGTTTGGTGCGCAGCGCATCGGCGTCGTTCGCGGTGAGACGCAAACTGTCGCGCGGATCGCTACGCGGCGGTCTCTTCGCAGGGTCGCACTACTTGGCGATCTTCCACACACTGAAGCCGCTTCCGCTGTTGGCTGCCCAGTAAACAGCCGCGTCGTCCTGTGCCAGACGCTCGGGTGCGTCTTGCGAATCGGCCATCACCTCGAGATCGACATTCCCGTTGCCGCAGCCCGCGATCGGACAGCGCGCGAGAGTCCCATCGGACGAGTGGCCCGCGTTGTTGGTGCTTCCAAGCGTCGTCCAAAATACGTAGTTCGCGTCGACGATCACTTTGCTCGTTTTGGTCTGCCCAGTGGCAAACGGTGACGCGCCGCCAGACTTGGCGATGCGGACGATCTGACTGTCCGACAGTGAAGCTGCATACACATCGGTCGCGTTGACTGCGATGCCATAAGCGCCACTGACCGGTCCAACGTAGGTCGGGCCACTTCCGCAGCCGATCATGGGGCACTTCACGATCGCCTTACTGAAGTAATCCGTGAAGTAGAGATTGGTGCCGTCCGACACGGCGCCGAAGATCAACGTGTTGGCGTTCTGTTTTTGCGCTCCCTTAGAGCACGCCGGCGAGTCGCACCGCCACAACGCGTACGAATAATCACTGAAGAAGATGCCCGTCGGGTCGACTGCGAGTTCGAACGGTTCGGTGGCTTCGTAGTACGAGGTCGAGTTGACGTGATTGACGCCGCAACCGCCAAGAGGACACCGCACGAAGCGTCCATGCGTGAAGATCGTCCCGCCGTCGGACCCCTGCGTCGAGTAGCCGCCCACCGTGATGTAGAGGTCAGTCGCGGTGACTTGGAAGTCCGAAATGAAGGTGAAATAGCCGTCGTTCGCGTTGGTGAGCGCGGTGCTCGAGCCGCCGTTCTTGTCCACGCGAAACACGTCGACGGGCCCGGCGTAGTAGACGTAGTTTTGGTCCACGCGAACCGAGCCTTTGAAGGCGTTCGACTGGCTCGCCAAAAGCACCGGCTGGCACTTGCCTTTCGTGCACGCGCCGCCGAGGCAATCGTGACCGCACCGTCCGCAATTGAGCCCGTCGTTTTGTGTATCGGCGGCGCACGCGTCGACCTGCACGTCGCTCGAGTCGATCGGCGAGGACGTGTCTTTCGGAGTGCTCGTGTCTTTGACGTCAGCGGGCATCGCGTCGCCCGCAGAGGCGTCCCTCGGACTGTCGTCGATGCTCACGTCTTTGAGACCGAGGATCGCACTGCAACCGATCGCCGAGGCTCCCACGCCGAGGACGATCGCGACGCGCATGCGCGTGCTCACCACGCACCTCGAAGCGAGAGTCCGGCGAGAGACTGCGGCGCGCCGAGATCAACGCGCACCCCTTGTTTTTGGAGTGTTGGCGACGTCGCGCTCTTCGGCGCAGTGAGCAGCAGCGTCAAGCCCTCGAGTGCCGCGACACCACCGACGACAAACATGACCGTCGAACCCGCTGCGAGAGTTTGCGCACTCCCGATGAACCCGGCGCCTGCGGACGTGCATGTCGTATCCGTGCGACACAGCGGCGAGGCATCGCTCTGCTTGCTCTTCGCCATGAGCCCGAGCACGCTGCCGACGATCACACTCGCACCCGCGATGGCGAAGAGTGAGTAACCCACGATGCGCTGGGTGCTGCCGTTTGATGGTGGTGACGCTGGAGCCCCAGGGAGAGGCGGAGGCACGCTGTCGTCGTCGCCCTCGGCCACGGCCGACGTGTCTGCTTGATCCGTGAGCGGAGGGATCTTCACTTGCAGAGCCTT
>JAYVXK010000482.1:0-6192 GCA_043785265.1 Myxococcales bacterium
GTGAACGGTGACAGCAAGCGATCGAACGCGAGCACGATCTCTCCATCGACAGGCAACGTGTGCGTCTGATCGATGTTGGTCGCGACGAGATGAATCGGCGGACCGACTCCACGCTCGTCGAGAGGTGTTCCTTGGTCACACGATAACGCGACGCTCGCGCCTAGAAGCGCTGCGACCGCGAGCGCACTGGGTGCGATCAGCTGTCGGAGTACAGCGAGAGTTGCTCGCGAACCGTCTGCTCGTTGATACCCGCGCGGAGGTGCTCCTTGAGGCAATCCGCCATGGTGATCAGCAGATCGTCCACTCCCTTGTCGGCGATCAGCTTCGCGAGGAGCGCTTTCGCCTCGCGGCTCTCGTCTCCACGGAGAAACTGACGGACTGTGTCGAGCGAGATTTCGCCCTGAAAGTCCAAGTACATGTTGTCGAGAAGGTAGCTGACGAGCTCTTTCACGGAGTTCCTCCCAGAGGACATGGGCGATAGCGAGAAGGGGATTCGTATATCCCCCGCGTACCTTCTGACGCAAGGATCTTCCGCCATTTCGACACGGTCTCTCGTTTTTCATCGGCATTGTGCGAGCTCCGAATCACGCGGATCGTGGCAGACGAAACAGGGTCTTGGGTTGCGGCGCATTTGTGAGCTGCAGTTGGAGAGAAAGCCGGTCGAGTGAGGGCTGAAACCCGAGCCGATTCCTCTGCCGCCGTGACACGCCACACAATCGCGCTCGACGTGGCAGCTCACGCATGCGTTGAGATTTCGCTCCGCCTCGAACGCATGATGTCCTGGTTTTCTGGGCGGATCGCTCCACACGGCCTGGGGCGGATGAAAACGTGGACTCATCCGAACTCCGAGCGGGCTGCTCTCCGCGACGCCGATGCGTTGATGGCAACCCACGCAGAAACTCTGCTCGCGGTGACAACTCTGACAGCGTTGCGTCTCCATCTGCGCTTCGATCGGGTGCAGATTCAGATAGTCCGCAGGATGGATCGATCGCACCCGAACACGACCGTCATGGCAGTCGGCGCAGAAGTCCTCTTTGTGGCAATTGGCGCAGAACTGAGAGTCGGCGCCCGCCGCGCGCTTGTGTCGCTCTAGAAAGTCGGGCCCGTGTTCGGCGTCGTGCAACCAGGCGGGCGGTTTGAGGACACCCGAAGCGAACATCGTTTTGAGTTGCCCGGCTTCGCTGCCTTGGCCCTTGATGTGGCAAGTGTCGCAGGCGGCCTTTGCGTCGCCGCGTGATGCCGAGTCAGGCTTTTGGTGACAGCCAAAACAACCGCGCATTCGCGGCATTTGGTCGCGCGTGGCTTCGCCGATCTCTTGCACCGCCCCGTGGCACTGCTGACAATTGATGTTTCGCGCCGAGTGCTTTTGGTGAGAAAAAACCATGTTCGCGCGCGGGATGTTGAACTTCGCGACCGTGTTGCCGTCGCCCGGTTTGTAACCTTCGTGGCAGAACGCGCATTGACCACTCGCGTCGACGCCTACTTTGACGGCGCTGAGATCGTCATGGTTGGTGAGGTGACATCCGTCGCAGGTCTGTGCCGTGGGTGTGAGTTTGTCTGCGGTGGTGTTGCTGGTCGCGGCGGCCTGATGACAACTCACGCATGTTCGACCCATCGCGACATGCTTCTTGTGGTCGAATCGAATGGTCAGCTGCTGCGCAGGGAAGACGACATCGCTCGGACCGGGATCATCTGTGGCCGCGCCAGGCGGCAGTGAACTCGCGGCGACGACTGGGGTTGGATCTCCCCACGCAAAGGCAACGGAGCACACAATTGCCGCAAAAAGCAGCCACTTGATGAGCTTGCGCGGGATCATCGAAACACCGCGACTGTGAGCCACATCATCACGCGAAAGCGATGACCAACCAATCGATTGATGTCGTGTTGAAACTCGAGAATCGCTTGCGACCGTGGTGCAAACCGGTATCCGAGTCCGGCGACATATCCGAGATTGGTCGCGCTCCGATCGGGTCGCAGCTTGTCTTCCCACTGCCACGCGCCCACGCGCCCGCTGAGCACGTATCGACCGTTGACGACTCGCTCACCAAACAGGTCTGCGCCCATGCGCTCACCGCCGCTGCCCCAATTGCCAGTGGCGCGCAGAGAGACGGTCGTGTCGAGCCGCTTGAATCGTGCGCCGAGATTGCCACCCTCGTTGAACGCGACCCCGTTCGACGGATACACCACACCCAGGGCGACCTGCCCGTTGCTGCCGCCGAGTGCGGTAGTGTTGGTGGAGCCTTCGAGGTGATCAGCAGTCTGCGTTTGCAAGGTGCGAACGTGCACGCCTCCAGAGAACGACCAACGCTTGGTGGCGTCGAACACACCTCGCACGCCGAGATCGCTCGTGGGCTCCGCGGCAAAAAAATTGAAGATGCTGTCTGCGTCGAAGGTCGGTCGGAAGTAGTCGTAGTCGACCGAGAGAGTCACCTTGCGCGTCGCATAGACGTCTGCGGTGGCGTACAGATTCGAAAAGCGCGCACTGTAGACGTCGTAGGCCAAACCGCCTTGAATCGAGCCGATTTTGCTCGCCGTCGCGGTGAGTGCGTATCCGATTCGCTCGGACGACAGGCGCGAGCCAGAGTAGCCAACGGGTGTGGTGAGTCCGCTCTCGAACTGAGACGCGTTCACATCACCTGTATTGTACACACGTCTGTACGAGAGCCTTGCTTGCAGCCAGGTGACACCACTCGTCTCGATCGCCGCAC
Source organism: Myxococcales bacterium (assembly GCA_043785265.1). GTDB lineage: Bacteria > Myxococcota_A > Polyangia > Polyangiales > Polyangiaceae > JANYHY01. Next base: position 2,709 of record JAYVXK010000482.1, read on the forward strand.
CGAATGCGGGAGCGATGTTCGCAGGTTGATACGATGGATAGGTCGTGGCGTCGTAGCCCGATCGGTCCCCTCGCCAGACGCCGTCGCGCTCGAAGCGCCCCGTCGCGCCAGAGAATGGCAAGCCTCCGCGCACCTCCAGGCCGCCGTAGCCTTCGACAGAGAGGTACGCTGGCGTGTTGATTTTGACTTGCGCGCCATCGAACGCCCACCAACCGAGCGCATCGGTCGTGAGTTGTCGTCCAAGGCGAAAACCAAGCACACCGTGAAAAAATCGGCGGCCTTCGACGTACGCGTACATGAGGTCGACAGGGCCCCGAGAAAAGCCTGGGACCAAGCGATCGAGCGACGCTGGCGATGCTTCGTTCGGATCTGCGCCGTAGTCGGAGTCGTAGCGAAGACGCGCACGAAACACGAGATCGGGCCGACCCTCTTGTCCGACGCCCCCTTCGTGATTGAGCAGATCGTAAGCGCCGACACCGAGCGTCGTCGTGAGTCTGCGACGTGTGAGGATGGTCTCCCCCGAAGGACTGCGTAGATCGTAGAACTGCGCGGAGGTGTCACTCGTGACTTCGCCATCGAGTGCCCACGCAGGACTTGCGAGCGCAACGATCGTCAGCGACACACTGAAGACACCAAACCGCATCGAGCGTGGCTAGGTCTTGTCCGAAGCTCGCTTGCCACCGAACTCTTTGACGAGGCGATCGTCATACGTGTCGGCTACGGCTGAAAGATGCCGAATCATCTGTTCGACTTCGCCTGCATCGAGACCGTCCGCGGGTCGTTCGCTGACCGCGACGACGCGTTCACCCATGATGCCGAACGACGCGTTGGCGAGTCCGCCTGCATTGAGTTCGAGCAAGCGCTTGAAGATCGGCTCGCGGTTGCCGGTCGCCATCGTCATGACAGGCGATGCGACCCGCAAGAACACGGCCTTTTGCTCGGCTTTCAAGACTGTGGTGATGAGCACGGATGCACTGCCGCGCATGAGCGTCCAGCTGCACTGGGCAGGTTCGTCTTTGACGCGGGCTTTTTGGGCGTCCAGCCCGAGCTTGGTGATGGTGGCTTCGACAAGCTCTTTGGTGCGAGAAAATAGGGCGTCCACGCTGTGTTCTCCTCCTGGTGCTGACCACGCCGCGCAGCGGACGTGCCGTCTGCTGAGGCGGCGAGCATAGACCGCTTGATAGCTTGACGAGTGAGGAAAAAAGCGTAAAACGGCGCCTCTCCAAAAGGTCAACCCGTTCGACGCTCCGAACGCTCTGCTCCTCGCGAGCAGATGACCCCGCGGAAAAGCAGAGTCGCAAGAGGAGTTTCCTCCTTGCATCACCCACCATTCCTGAGCGGAAGAGGAAACGTCAGATGAACATCAATCCCGGCATCATTGGTAAGAAGATTGGCAACATGCAGGTCTACGCAGCCGACGGCAACGTCCAGCGCGTGACCGTCGTGGAAGCCGGTCCCGTCACAGTCATCGGCAAGCGCACGAAAGAAAAAGACGGCTACTGCGCGCTGATTTTGGGCATGGGCGAGCGCAAAGAGAAGCACACCAACAAGGCGCAGCTCGCCGTCGCAAAGAAGGCCAGTCAAACGCCGAAGCGCGTCGTCAAGGAGTTGCGCTGCGCGGAAGACTTCGCAGCCAAGTACGAAATCGGCGTCGTGATGAAGATCGAAGACATCTTCACGCCCGGCCAAAAAGTAGACGCGCAAGGTCGCACGCGCGGGCGCGGTTTCACGGGTGTCATGCGCCGCTGGAGTTTCGCGGGCGGCGTCGGCTCGCACGGCACGCACGAGTATTTCCGTCACGGCGGCTCGATCGGCACGAACATGACTCCAGGTCGCACGCTACCCAACATCAAGATGCCTGGTCACTACGGTGATGAAGTCGTCTCGATGCAAAACCTCGTCGTCGCTCAAGTGATCCCCGAGAAACACTTGCTCCTGATCGAAGGCGGCATTCCTGGTGCAAAAGGCAGCACCGTTTTGGTTCGCCTCGCCGTCAAGACGAAGAAGCGCAAAGCCGGTCGCTGATCGCATCCACTTCAGAAAAAAAGCCCAAACGAAAAAGGCCGGCAGGAATCTCTCCCGCTGGCCTTTTCTTATTCGCTAAGACACAGCGTCACGCCAAAGGTGCGGAGCCGTTCGTGTGCACGCGTTCACTCGGAACGACGACGTCGACTGCCGGTCCAGGATTGGCTCTCCGCTCCCGCTCGAACTCTTCGCGCGCGACTTCTTTCGCCATGGCGACATCCGAGCGCACGCGCGCCACGAGCCAACCTGATTGGCGTGCGGCCCAACCGATGGCTGCCTTCGCACGTTTTCGGCCGTTTTTCGCCAGCAACATGGCCCCCGCCCCAATCGCAATGCCCAACGTAATGCCTTCCATGCGCCATACGTTAAGCCGCCCTCGTCCCAACTGCAATGGGGAGGCCTTTTTGTGGCATTTTGGCAGCTGAGTTTCGCCCTCTGGGATTGTTTTGGGCATCCGCGCTATGATGGGCACACTCGATTGTCGATCGCGCGATCGGTGTAAACGGTTGGAGTTGTCATGGCGCTACGAGCTTGGGGTGCGTTTGCTGCGGGAGTCACAGTTGGATGGGGCGCACGTAGTGTGCTTGGATCGGGTCGCGAGCTTTTGGTGCAAAGCGTGGTGACGCTCCACGAGTTGCGCGAGCGCGCCACGCGGGTCGCCGCAGAGCAGGTCGAGTGGGTAGAAGACACCTTCGCGGAGGGTCGCGCGCGCTACGAAGCCCGCAAAGCCACCGAGCCAGTCGACGAGTCTTCTCACGCGCGGGTGGTTTCTCATTCACGCCACCGCGCGGCGTGAGACTGCCAAGTCATGAGTGATCGACTCCACCTCGTCTCGCACTTTCCCGGACGATTGCGCGTTCGTGCCGACACCTTTCGCGTCTTGCCAGAGGTTGCCGCAGACGTGACTCAGCGTCTCCTCGAAGAGCCGGGCGTCGCCGAGGTTGCAGGTGCGACGCGTACTGGAAGTCTCGTCATCACCTACGATCCGACCACCGTCCAACTCACTCGCATCGTGCAGCTATTGGTGCGCCTGGGGGGGCTCCACGGACTCGAAGTCGACGTGCGCACTGAAGAGATGGACAGACTGCCGCGTCCAGGCGCGCGCGTGCGTGACCTTCTCGGCGCATGGGATCGTGTCGCGCGCCATGCCATGAAAGGCAATCTCGATCTTCGGACGGCGATTCCTGGCACTCTTGCCGCGGCTGGTTTGGGCATTCTTTTCTTCGGTAAGCGCCGCACACCCGAGTGGTACGACCTGCTTTTCTGGTCGTTCGTCACGTTCGTGAATCTGAATCAGCCTGACGGCACGTCCGCTACGCGGCGTGGTCAACACCAGAAAGAGGCTCGCCCTGTCCGCAGTTCTCAGTGACTCCGGCAAGGTGGGCGAAGAGAGCGACGAACTCGGCGAGTTTGCAGTTCGTGTTCACGCGCCGAACGCTGCCACGTCCGACGTTCACGA
>JAYVXK010000483.1:0-6191 GCA_043785265.1 Myxococcales bacterium
ACGACCTTCGGGCGTCTCTTCGATTTGTGCCTCGGTGTCGTATTCGTCGCGGATGTCGCCCACGATCTCCTCGATGATGTCTTCGAGTGTGATGATGCCGCTCGTGCCGCCGAACTCGTCGGTGACCACGGCCATGTGAAGGCGTTTCGCCCTCATTTCTCGTAGGATTGGCGCAACCAGTTGTGTCTCGGTCACGAACAACACACCGGTCCGCATGATGGTCTCGAGCTTTTGATCGGCTCGTTTCTCGCGGACTGCACGGAAGAGATCTTTTGCGTACAAGAGGCCGGCAATCTGATCGATCGAGCCGTGGTAGACGGGGTAACGCGAGTGGCCTTCGGCGGCGATGATGTCGAGCGCGCGCTCGATCGATGTGCTCGCGTCGATGGTGCTCACTTTGCGGCGTGGCACCATGACTTCGCGTGCCGTGGTCGTTCCGAGATCGAGCGCGTTGCGGATGATTTCTGCCGGTTCGTTGCCAATCGACCCCGCGCGTTCACCTTGATCGACCATCCATTGGACCTCGGTCTCGGTGATGCGCTGGCTGTTGGTGGCTTCTTCGGGGACGCGCCGCAAGACGGTTCGACCCAGCGCAGCCAACGGCGCCGCGAGTGGAATCACCATCCATTCGACCAGTCTCAAGTTGCGAAGCCCCCATCCTCCAACTGACTCGGGTCGCACGCGCGCAACCGCCGCAGTGATCTCTGCGAATGTGCCATAGGTCACGATTGCGCCAAGGACCGCGATCCAAGGCCCAAGCGAAACGAAGCCGAAAGTGCGCGCCGCGTCGTTGAATAGTGCGCCCGCGAGGGCGATCGCGATGACTCTGCAAACGAGCCATCGCGAGACGACGCGTTGCCGATCGATGAGGTATCGGCCGAACGTTGGCGCCTTTTCAGGGTCTTCGGCGAACGATTGGAGACGAGCCTCCGGGATCGTTTGCAGAGCAACGTCAGCAGCTGCGAACAGCGACCCCAGTGCGGCGGCGATGAGGCCGCCGATGAACAACCCCAGTGGACCTCTCTCCATCGACCTAACAGGAATCGCCTACAAGTGGCGTTTCCCCCTTGTTTATAGGGTACCTGACCCACCCCGCTCGTCAAGCGCCTGCCTGGTTGCGCTCGCGAGCACCGCTTTTACGCAACTACTTACGTGTCGGGTCGATGAGATGCCGATGGCAGCGTCACCGGTTCAGGGCAAACCTCCCAATCTCACTCCTCGTACGGCAGTACATCCGCCGCCGCCCAAACCGGCGCTCCCCTTTCGCGCGGCGTTCGAGCGGACCGCCAACACCAAAGTCACGATCGGTGTCGGTAGTGGACGTGGAGAACCAGTCAGTCCTCGAGGTTCGACGTGTGAACCATCAGCCCAACCCAACGAGCGTGAGCATCACCGCAAGCACCATGACGATGGCGGCGCCGAGCACGAGGACCCGCTCGATCCCATGACTCGCTACGCCGCGCAAAGCGCCCCTCCCATGGTGACTTCGCCGATCGTCGCGCCCGCCGCTCTATCCGCGCCACCCTTCGATCCGTCATCACCGATCGCGATGGCGCGGACGTCTCTAGAAGACTTGCTGCCGCTGTTGGTTCGCAAGGTGGCGTGGGCGGGTGATGGCAAGCGCGGCACGGTTCGGATGGAGCTCAGCGCGGGCGCTCTGGCAGGAGCGACTCTCGTGGTGCACGCAGACCACGGTCACGTGCGTGTGGAACTCGACGCGCCAGCACACGTCAACGCAGCGGAGTGGCGCGCACGCATTCACGAGCGTCTCACGCAACGCGGCTTGCTCGTGGACGCAATCGACGTGCGCTGATCACACGTGCCGGGAACGGGAGCGGGGACGGAGACAGGAGCGGGGACGGCAACGGGGACGGGAGCGGGAACGGGGACGGGGACGGGAGCGGGGAGGCGGTGGGGGTCACGTACTCTCGAGCACGCGGAGCACGTTTTGCCGCAAGATCTTGCCGATCGCGCTCTCTGTCATGCCCGCCTTGATCATCGCAGCGGTGAGCGCAGGCAGCCCAGTCGGATCGGCGAGTCCCGCCGTCGGAACGATGAAGCCGTCCCAATCGCTCCCGAGCGCGGGCGCGTCTTCTCCGCAGACGTCGAGGATGTGTTTGAGATGCGCGACAACAGGACCGAGTCCGTCTCCGCCAAGGAAGCGAGGGCAAAACATCACGCCGACGCATCCGCCCGCGTCTGCCACAGCACGCAATTGTTCGTCATCGACATTGCGCCAATGTTCGAACGCGCCGAGCACACCCGTGTGACTGATGATGGGCGGCTTGGTGGCTTGCGCGCAGACGTCCATGAAACCGCGCTTGTTGATGTGCGAAAGATCGACGATCACATTGAGCGATTCGCACTTGGTGACGAGCTCGCGTCCAAAACGCGTGAGGCCCGTGTCGTCGCGTCGACCACGTCCGTAGGCCGGAAAACCAGCGTCATTCGAGCTGAAATGCAGAAGCCCAAGATATCGCACGCCGCGCTTTGCAAACGCTTCGAGTCGATCGACATCGCCTTCGAGTGAGTGCGCACCTTCGATGCCGAGCAACGCGGCGAGAGCGCCATCCGCGTTGGCTTGCTCTACATCCGCACGTGTTTTGGCAAGTCGCAGATCTTTGGTCGCACCGAGCGTCGCCTCCAGAGCATCGATCTGTTCGTCCACCGTGGCCGCAAGTCCGTGTGTGCGTCCCATGAACGGAAGCGACACCAGACCAAAAAACTGCGCGCCCATGCCGCCCTCGCGCATGCGCGGCATGTCGACGTGGCCGCCGACTGCGCCCTTCGGCAACGGCGGATTGTGGCGCCTCTGCAAGTCGTAACCGACCCAGCGCGCCCACATGAGAGTGTCTGCGTGTAGATCGATCGCCGGATGGCGTGCGTGCATCGCGAGCGCTTCGTCGGGTAGTCCCATGCCGGCGGTAGTGTGGTCTGCTATCGTGCCGCGCTCAAGATGCATCGGTCCTGGTTGCCGTCCGAACTGTCGCTTCGTCCGAGTGTGCGACCACGAGAGAACATCGTCATCGAGAGCGTGCAGGACCTGATCGGTCAGACCGATCTGTTGCGTCTACGTGCACTCGAGTCTCTGGGGAGCGCGGCAGTGTGGGCGAAGCTCGAACAGCAAAATCCCTCGGGATCCGTGGGCGATCGTGTTGCGTTCGCGATGCTCGAAGATGGCGAACGACGCGGCCTCTTGCGCCCAGGCGCCGTCGTGGTCGAAGCGACGAGTGGCGATTCGGGAGTGGCGCTCGCACTGGCATGCGCACTCAAGCAGTACGCGCTCGTACTCACCATGCCCGAGAGTACGAGCCTCGAGGCGCGCAAGATGATTGCCGCACTGGGCGCTCGCATCGTGCTCACGAGTCACGAATCAGGCATGGAGGGCGCAGTCCGCGAAGCCGGGGCGATCGCCGATCGAACAGAAGGCGCGTTTGCTCCTCTGCAGTTCGACAACAGTGTGTCCGTCGCCGCGCACGCGACCACAGCTCACGAGATCGTCGAAGCGATGGGCGCCGATGCGATCGATGCGGTCGTGCTTGGCGTCGAAACCAGCGCGACACTCACTGGCATTGCAAGAGCATTTCGACAAACGGCCATCGCGGCTCACATCATCGCAGTGGAACCAGAGGCGTCCGCGTTCCTCTCTCGAAACGAAAACGGCAGAAGCCGCATCCAAGGAATGGGCGCAGGTTTTCGACCGAAAAACTACGACGCCTCTCTGGTCTCGGAGGTGCGCACAGTGCGCGACGAAGACGCGTGGAAGACCAAGACCGCACTGGCTCAAAAGACTGGTTTGCTGGTGGGCATCAGCTCAGGGGCAGTTGCATTTGTTGCTCTCGAGATCGCCCGCGAGCTCGGTCGCAATGCGCACGTCGTCACTCTCTTTCCGAGCACAGGCGAGCGTGCCTTTAGCCTCGATAAATTCTTCTCGAACGAATGACGCTCCCTCTCAAAGACAGTCGCAAGAAGGCACGCGTGCTCGTCGTTGGAATGGGCGGGCTCGGATGTCCGGCGTCGATCGCGCTCGCACGAGCGGGCATCGGCACACTCGGTATCGCCGACGATGACGACGTGGACATCTCCAATCTTCATCGCCAAATTCTTTTCGGAGAACGCTCTGTCGGCAGACCCAAAGTGAGCGAGGCGGCAGTCGCGCTCCGTCGTCATGCGCCGCGCCTCGAAGTCGTGACGCACGAGACGCGACTGTTGCCCGAGAACGCGCGCGCGCTGGTGAGTGCATACGATCTCGTCGTCGAGGGAAGTGACAACTTCGCCACGAAATTCCTCGCCGCAGATGCATGCATGTTGCAGTCAAAGCCGATCGTGCAGGGCGCCGCCGTTCGCTGGCACGGAACGGTTCTCGCGGTCGGCCCCGAGGGCGCTCCTTGCTATCGCTGCCTGTTCGAAGACGTGCCAAGTGGCGCACAAGAAGGCTGCAACGAAGCCGGCGTGATGGGCCCTGTCGTCGGATTGATCGGCGCGCTCATGGCCGATCTCGCCCTCAGGCTCCTCGACGGCCCAAACGCCCGCGGCACGTTGGTCACATACGACGGCAAGACGGATGTGCTACGTCGGAGAGCCGTCGCCGCACGGAGAAACTGCCCGCTATGCAGCGATCGAAGACTCATCACCAGCATCGAACAAACCCGATACACAGCGCAAGAGTGCGCAACCTGAAGAGGCACTGATGGAAACGATTGTTCGCATCCCCGCACCGCTTCGCACCCTGACGGCAGGCAAAGACGAGGTGACCGCGTCTGGGAGCACGCTCAAAGAACTCATCGACGATCTCGAGAAGAAGCATCCAGGGCTGCGCGACCGTTTGCTCGACGAAAAAGGTGTCCGCCGCTTCGTGAACATCTATGTCGGCGAAGAGGACGTTCGCTTCTTGGACGGGCTAAAAACAGAGCTGAAGGCGGGAGATCAAATCAGCATCGTGCCCGCGATCGCCGGCGGCAACGGGCGCGGCTGACAGCCCTGTGACTTCGCGGATCGAACTGCGACACACCAGGCAAGCCAAGTTGCGCGAAGTGGGCGCAGACGGCTCCGCTCGTGTGCGTTCTGCGAAAGTGCGCGTGGAGGCGGACGGGACCGCCGCGACGATTGCCGCCAGGTATCTTGCGGGCGCGGGTGTCGGTGAGATCATCGTGGGCAGTGAGCGAGCACGAGACGCCGCGATTGATGTCGACGCTCGCATCAAGGTGACACTCGACCCGTCGTGTCTGGTCGACGTGGCGCGCTTTGGGGATCTCGATCCCGCCGCGCGTGAGGTTGCCGTGGGCGCCGCAGTTGCGCTCGATGCTCTCCGCAGGCTGGTTTTGGCTGAAAAATGAGGCGACTGAGGCGACTCGACTCCATCGCTGACGCAGTCGGGAACACGCCACTTCTGCGCCTCACGCACGTGCTCCCAGTCTCGCGCGCGGTGAGCGTGTACGTGAAACTGGAGTTCGAAAATCCGGGAGGCAGCGTGAAGGACCGCGCTGCGTTGCGAATGATTCGCGACGCGCAGCAGGACGGCCGGCTCTCTTCGGACAAGACACTCATCGACTCGACGAGCGGCAACACGGGCGTGGCTTACTCGATGTTGGGCGCGGCGCTCGGCTTTTCGGTCCGCTTGGTCATGCCATCCAACGTGTCGCAGGCACGCAAGGACATCGCCCGAGCGTTTGGCACAGAGATCGTCTATTCGGACCCGATGGAGGGCTCGGACGGCGCGATTCGTCACGTACAAAAAATCGTTTCAGACGAACCCGAGAAGTACTTCTACCCGGACCAATACAGTAACCCCAGCAACCCGCTTGCGCACTATCATGGCACCGGTCCCGAGATCCTTGACGCCGTCGGCGATCGCATCACTCACTTCGTGGCTGGCCTCGGCACCACGGGCACCATGATGGGTACTGCAAGGCGCCTAAAAGAGCATGATCGTCCCATTCGTTGTGTCGCGGTCCAGCCTGCTGAGTCAATGCATGGACTCGAAGGACTCAAGCATCTCGCCACCAGTCTGGTGCCGTCGATCTACGACGCGTCGGTGCCGCACGAGACGATGTTCGTCGCCACCGAAGACGGTTGGGACATGGCCGACGAACTCCTTTCAAAAGAAGGACTGTCAGTCGGTCATTCGGCCGGAGCAAACGTATGGGCGGCGGTGCACATCGCCAAGCAAATGCTCGCCCGAGGAGAAGAAG
>JAYVXK010000484.1:0-1817 GCA_043785265.1 Myxococcales bacterium
GCGAATGAAGATCTGTACGCACTTGTTCGCCATCGCGTTGCTCTACTCTCCGTCTTGCCTAGCGCACTTTAGCGCATCGGTCCGCATCATCGTGAATGCCCTTTAGCTAGCCAAATTCGACCCGCGCGGGCAAGCTCTCCGCGCGATGGTGCTCCTCGAAGGGATGGGTCTGCACGGCGGTCGACCCGCGCGACTGACCCTCGACGCGGCTCTTGGACCGGTGACTTTGCGAGTCGGAGGCACCAGAGTGCCCATTTCGGCGCTCGAAGTGACCCGCACCGAACGCGCGACGACAGTGAAGGCGCCTGGGGGAGCCTTCACCGTCTCGACTGTCGAACACGTGTTTTCAGCGCTTGCTGGGTCATCTATTTCCGAGGGAGTGAGTCTCGAGCTCGTCGGCGACGAGATGCCAATGCTCGATGGAGCGGCCGCAGAATTCTTCGACGCGTTGGCGACGCTCCAAGTCCGGCCCTCCGTACCGCACCTTCGGGTCGCGCGAACCGCAACGGTCGAGGTGGGCGCGAGTCGCTTCGAATTCGCCCCTTCTGATCACCCTCGGGTACAAGTCGTGCTCGACTGGGGAGACGATGATCGACTCGAACGCGACGCGACTTGGAACGGCGACTCCGCTGATTTTCGCGAACGCATCGCGATCGCTCGAACCTTCGCATTCGAGCGTGACCTCCTCGCTCTCGCGGATGCTCGCCTCGCTCGCCATGTCGACCCTAAGAGCGTCGTCGTCATTGCCAAAGAGATTCACTCTGCCGGTCGACCGTTCAGTGCTGACGAGCCGGCGCGACACAAACTCCTCGACCTCGTCGGCGACACTTATGTTCATGGAGGCCCGCCCATCGGAACGCTCGTCGCCCATCGACCGGGCCACTCGGTCAATCACATCGCAATGTCGCGCGCGCTGGCGCTCGGTGTCTTGGTGCATGTGACGTAGATGAGGGCAACGGTCGTCGTCACCCTGCTCTTCGTCGTTCTGGTGCCCGCATCCGCGAGCGCGTCGCCGAGCGATGCCGATCTCCCTGATTTACCGCGTCCCGAGACGTTGCCCGAGCTCACGCATCGTTTCACTGAGATCACCGCAGAGACCGTTTTCGCGTCTGTCGCGCTCGCTCCCGGTACGGTCCTCGCGGGCCAAACGGGCGGCAAGACAGACCTGCGTTCGAGAGAGAGTGTACGGATCGAGAGGCTGAGTTTCGAACTGCCGCTCGCTTCTCGAAAATGGTTTGCCGGCGGTGCCTATGCCTTCGCGCTCGGCAGTGTGACGGGCGGACACAAGTTGATCTCGGGCAACCCAGAGCTGTACCTAAGGGGCGTGTGGGCATCCATTGATGGTCTCGCATTTGGCGGAGGCTTGGGTTTTGTCATTCCCACTCGTGGCTGGGGCGACGGAGGCGACGCGCTCGACGTCGCCACTGCAGCGTCTGCTGTCACCGCGTGGGATCGCGCTGCTTTCGATCCCAACGCCTTCACCTCTCGCGCGTACATCGACATGCGCGACGCTGCAGGCCCCTTCGTCGTGCAATACCGACAGGCGATCGAAGTGGCGGTCGACACACGCGACACGAGTCAATACACCTTCGCCGAAGTGGGCACTCTCTACGTCGATCTGCGCATTTCGAAGCTGATCACAGCCGGATCGCAGCTCGTCGAGTACTACAGTCTCGAGCCCGACATCGCCGACGCATCGCGTGCGCACTGGTCGCTCGGCGGAGATGTGCGCATCACCACGCGATACTTTCAACCCATGTTCGCCGTCATGACGAGCTTGGGTTCTCCCCTTCGCGCGCTCTCCACGTTTGGCTCTC
>JAYVXK010000485.1:0-1815 GCA_043785265.1 Myxococcales bacterium
GAGAAAGACACCCTCTTTGGCAACAAGCAGTTCGACCGCAAGCAGAGCTAGGCGCTGGGCGGGATGCTCGTGCGTCCGGCGCGGCGATCGCGGCGGGCCTTTGGAATAGCCAGGATCATCTCGAGCACGCCCAAGATGACGTAGCAGCCGAGCAGCCACGTGAGGACGAACGCGGGCTTGGTGCTGATCGACACGATGGCGCTGGACGCGATGACGAAGAGCACGAAGGCGACTGTGCGTGCGTTGAAGCGAATGTCTTTGAACGAACGGAACTTGATGGTCGACACCATCAAGAACGCGAGAAACGAGGTGAGTCCGCAAAGCGGCCACACGTATTTGGGACCGCTCAAGTCGCCGCCGATGGCGTGATTGGCCAGCACCAAAGAGACCAGAATGCCGGCGGCACCGGGGATGACGAGACCAAGCACGTATTTGCCGGGTTTGGTGGGCGCTCCCCCCTCCCCCATCGACAAGACATTGAAGCGAGCCAGCCGCACCGCGCCTGCGCCAACGAACACAAACGAGCAGACGAGGCCAAGCGTGCCCGCCTGGTGCAGAGACCATTGATAGACGAGCAAGCCCGGAGCGACACCAAACGAGACCACATCCGCGATGGAGTCGATCTGCAGACCAAACGCGCTTTGCGTCTTGGTGAGTCGCGCAACCCGACCATCGAGCATGTCGAACAAAAGCGCGAAAACCAGCAAAATCGAGGCGCGGTAGAAGTCGTCTGGGCCTTGAGCGCGGGCCGAAAGGCGAATCGAGTCGAATCCGCAGAAGATCGACGAGAGGGTGATCATGTTCGGCAGCAAGAAGAGTGTCTTCTTGAGGTCAATACGCCGCCGTCCCTTTTCGATACTCACTGTCTGACTCCCCTAGCGCACGCGAAGGGCCGAGCTTGATCGATTTGGGCGAGGACGTAAAGCCTGCACCTCACGATTTGCGTAAGTAGCGCAGAAATTGGCCCTCAGCCGTTCCGCAGCCTACGATTTCGAAGATGCGCAGAGTGGCGTTTGTTTTGGCGGGATTGCTGACAGCGTGCGCGAGCGCGGAGGATCGTCAACTTGCGTCGCTCCGCGAAGACCTCGCGGCGGTTCAAGCCGACCACGACAAGTTCGATCAGAGGCTGTCGTCTTTGGAGATCAAAGAAGACAACTTCGAATCCGACAAGAAGAAAGCAGCCTCGCCGACGCCTCTGCCAGCGCGGGCCATCGTGCGCATGAATCCGGATGTTGCAGAGACGCCAGCGCCACCGATTCCAGCGGCGAGTCCAGTGGTCGATGATCCAGACGACAAGACTCCGCGTCCTGTGATTCGTGTGCTCGGAGGCGGGCGAAAAGGGGGCGGACAAGACGTCGTGCAAGAGACCCTGCCTGATGAGTCCATCGCCAGTCCGCCGATTCGCGAAAACGCGGCCAAGTCGAGCGCCCTCGATCCCGAAGCCAAACGTGCCTACGACGCCGCACTCGCGCTGGTGAACAACAAACAATATTCGGCTGGGCGCGACGCGTTTGCTGCGTTCTTGGTTCGATACCCCGATCATCCCTATGCGGACAATGCGACTTATTGGCGAGGCGAATGCTACTTCGCCGAAGGTGAGTATGCGCGCGCGCTCGAGCAGTTCGAAGGCGTGATTGCGCGTTTTCCCCTCGGAAACAAGGTCCCTGACGCGTGGCTGAAGTTGGGACTCGCACAGCAGAAGCTCGGCAATCCCCAAAAGGCCAAAGACGCGTTCGACAAACTGCAACGCGACTATCCGAAGAGCGATGCCGCCAGGCGCGCTCCTCACACGGAGACTCCATGAGGCACTTTTTG
>JAYVXK010000486.1:0-1807 GCA_043785265.1 Myxococcales bacterium
GTTCGCGCAACTCCGAAGTCGAGAACGGCTTCGACACGAAGTCGTATGCGCCGCGCTTCATCGCGTCGATCGCAGTCTCGACTCCGCCATGTGCAGTCATGACGATCACTTCGGTCCGAGGGGTTCGTTGCCGCGCCGCGCTGAGCACGTCGAGACCCGAGCCGTCCGGCATCATCAGGTCCGTGATGACCAGATCAAACGGCGACGGAGCACCCGTGAGCGCTTCCAAGCCGTCGCGAAACGAAGCGGCGAGTGTCACGTCATGACCCTCGCGACGCAGCAAAATGGCGAGCATGTCACGCAGGCCTTGCTCGTCATCCACGACGAGAATCCTGTGCTTGCTGCTGCGTGTTGGCTCCCGAGCCGGCTGGCCAGACATGACGATCTGGCAGTCTACTGCGTAGCGCTCTAGTCGCGAAGTTTGACGACGACCTTTTTTGATTCGCCAGCCCCGACGGTGACATCGATGGTCTTGTCGAGACCTTCTTCTTTGTTGAGGCAACGAATCTTGTGCGAGCCAGCGGTCGTCGAGAGATCGGTCTTGGGCACTGCACCGAGAGGCTTGTTGTCGAGCAAGCACACAGAGCCGCCAGGAGGGAGCGCAGTGATCAGCGCAAACTTGGTCTCTCCACCGCCACCCGTGTTGGTCACCGGATTGGTGACGGGTACACGCACGACGGGGTTGTAGTTCGTAACTGGCGCAGAACCCTTTGGCTCGAGGGTGATCGTGAGCACTCTCTCGGCTTGCCCGTCGTCGAAGGTGATGGGCTGTTTGAAGTCAGTAAATCCGAACTTGGTCGCTTCGAGGGTCCACGAAGCCTTTGCGGGCTCAATCTCCACCGAGATCGGAAACGACGGCAGATCGCGTCGATCACCTGTGGAGGACACCATCGACACGCGCGCGCCTGGCGTTCCGAGAGTGACGGTGACTTTGCCTTTGACGACCGGCAGCGTGATGTTGCCAAGATCTTTGGTTTCGTCTTTGCCGAGTGTGATGGTCTGCTCGAGAGGTGCGTAGCGATCCTCACCCGTCGCGCTCGTCTTCGACGGAGCAGTCTTGGCGGTACCGACGAACTTCAGTTTGTGATCGCCAGGAGTCAGATCGTGAATCTCTTGTGGGAGTGCACCGACCTCGTTGCCATCGACGAAGAGCTTCACGCCCGGTTGCGGCCCAGCGACCTTCAACCCCGTGCTCTTGCCGCCACCCGAGAGAGCAAAGTCGACCTGCGAGTCCTTGCGGGCTTCGACTGATACGAGCTTGCTGATTGGATCATACTTTTCGGCGACGACCTTCACGTCGTGTGAACCCGCTGGAACTTGATCGACGATGCATGGGGCAGTGTCACAGACCTTCTTGCCATCCATGAACACTTTGAGATCGCTCGTGACCGGACTGCCTTTGCTGTCTGCCACGTTGACGGCAATCTTGCCGGTGCGCGGAACCAGGAAAAAGAAGGCGGCTCCCGCACCCACCGCGAGCACGAGCAATACGGCGACGATGATCAGCGGCGCCTTCGAACTTGCCTGCGGGCGGACGAGCGCGGTCGCTTCCATCTGTCGCGGTGCCAGTTGCTGCGGTGGCTGCATGCCCTGCGGATAGCCCTGCTGCTGTTGCGGCTGCTGCATCATGCCGCCCTGCTGTTGCATCATGCCCTGCTGCTGCGGCTGCTGCTGCATCATCATGCCCTGCTGCTGCATCATCCCTGGTGGCTGATTGTAGGGCGGCGGGGGTCCAGGCGGACGTGACTGTGGCATGCGCAGCGGCTCGGTCTGCGTCTGCATCGGCATGTTTCCGACGGGCAGCGTG
>JAYVXK010000487.1:0-1805 GCA_043785265.1 Myxococcales bacterium
CGAGCGTGTCGCGGCCGCGTTCGCCGCGGATCGCATTCGGCAGAGGCTCGCAGACTGGCGCAAGATCGCGCCCGACATCGAGCTTCAGTATTCGCTGCCAGACCCGTGGAGCCGCATGCTTTTCATCGCGCTGTGTCGTCGATACGGGCTCAAGCCGTTTCGCCACGCTCGCCAGCGGCACAGCACCGTGTGCGTTCGTGCGCCCGAAGCTTTTCAGAAAAACACGCTCGTGCCGCAGTTTCGGTCACTGAGTGAGGCGCTTCGGAAACACCTGAGCGCGGTGACGGATCACGTGATTCGTATCGCAGTTCACGATGACACGACCGACGCGACGACGGAGGCCGATCCCAAATCACTCGCACCCGGTTGACGCTGTCATGCGGCGCGTTCGCGCGCGACGGTCACGCGCGGTGCAGCGGCGCGCGGATATTCGGTCTCCCACGGCGGGACGATGAGAGCGCGCTTGGACGCATCGAGTTGCTCGATCGTGCGGGTCCAATACTTGGGCGACAACTCGATCACACGCGTGACGGGCCAATGCGGCGCGAGACGCAACAGCTGTTCGATGTAGACTTCGGCATTGAGGCCATGAAGGCGGCACGACGCGATCAGCGATCGAAATGTGGTGTACCAACGCAGCCCGGTCTCGTTGTTGAATTGCGACCAATTCGCGCGACCTAATACTAGGTTGCGCAGCGCTCTCTCCGAGACCGAGTTGTCCAACGGAAGCCGGCCGTCATCGAGAAAACGGCGAAGCGCGGTGCGCTGATTTGTATAGTAGACAAGGGCCTTGTCGCTCGGACTGCGCGGATCGACGCAAGACCGCTGCTTGTCGATCCAGCGATCGAAGAGATCTAGAAGTGGCCCTGCGCGTTCGGCGCGAGCTTGTGTGCGCTGGGGCATTGGTATCTCACGACACTCGCGATCAATCGTGAAGAGCTTGCTGATCATACCGAGCGCTTCGAGCGCGCGGTCGCGGTCGGTTTGCATCGCGCGCCACCAATAGCGCCGCGCGTGAAACCAACAGCACACCTCGATGGCATCACCGTCTCGGCAAAGCGTGTCGAAGACCGGCGCGGCATCGGCGAGCACATGACCGCGGAAACCGCCGAGCATCGTAAAGACGGTCTCGCTTGTGTGCTTGCGGGCATGGCGAAAGATCACGTGGTCTTGGTCGACGACAAACACGAACACGTGCCAATTGTCGCACCCGCCCTTTGCGCGCACGGGCGCTCCGGTCGCGTCGGTGGCGATGCAAAACGCGCGGCGGCGGGCCTCATCGAACATCGCATCGACCACGCGATACACATCCGCGTACGCAACGCCGAGCCATCCGCATTGCGTCGAGCGCGGCAGTTCGAAACCGCGCCGCAGGCTGATGCGTTCTTGGCGATGAAGCGGCAGAAGATCGTCGTACTTGGACACGATGACGTTTGCGACCGCGCTCGCGTCGGCCATCGCATGCGGCGTCATGTTGTCCGGCAACGACGCGACCACCACCGGCGCGGGCTGATCGATCGCGTCGTCTGCGCCGACCTCCGTGCGCGCCCATTTGCGGCGTACGACATGCAATCGAAAAAAGCATGCACGACGATACGCGAGGCGATTCGAAACCTCCTCGCCGATGCAAACAAAACCGTTGCCGCCCGCTGCCACAACTTCGTCCGGGTCGATCTCGATGCGTTGCACGGCCAGCGTGGTCATATCGAGGGCACTGCGACCATGGCGATCGCGCTTGCGCTCGCGAGGCGTCTTCGATGTCTTTTCCGCGGGCGCTTCGGGCTGCTGCGCAGATGCGTCGTTGG
>JAYVXK010000488.1:0-1805 GCA_043785265.1 Myxococcales bacterium
GAGATCCAAGAGGGTCAGCTCTACTCCGAGAGCGGCAAAGAGCAGTCACGCCGACGCGTGATGGCGCTCGGCTATTTCGAGCGCGTCGACGTGTCGGTCGAACAAGGCTCTGCCCCCGACAAGGTCATCATCTACTTCGAAGTCGGCGAGCGCCCGACGGGCACCTTCCAAGTTGGCGCGGGCTTTTCGAGTGTCGAGAACTTCATCGCGACAGCGCAAGTGCAGCAAGCCAACCTCTTTGGCAACGGCCAGTCACTCGCGTTTCAGGCCCAAATTTCAGGGCTTCGGCAGATTTTGTCGGTCCGTTTCTTCGAGCCGTACTTCCTCGATTCGGATTGGTCGGCGTCGACCGAGCTCTACGATCAGCTCTACGTCTACACCGACTTTGCGCGGCGCTCGATCGGCGGTTCGCTCACATTTGGTTATGCGCTCGTTCAACCGTGGTTGCGTCTGAGTCTCACGGCGACGGCCCAGCACGACAAGGTCGACAACAGCACGACTCTCCTCGGCGGTTCGGGGTCGTCCCTCTACGGCATCTTCACGCGGTTGCCATTGTCGAATCTCTTCAACAGTGGTCGCTCGATATCGCTGCGCCCTGCGATCGTCTATGACACCCGTGACAACCGCCTGTTTCCCTCGAGCGGCATCTACTTGCAGCTCTCGACAGAGTTGGCGACAAGCGCGCTCGGCAGTGAGATCGAGTACCTGCGTCACCGCTGGACCGGGCGCTTTTATTACAACTTGGGAGGCGGAACTGGCCAGCCCGGTACGGGTTTCATTCTCAAACTGAACACCGAGGTCGGCTTCATCACGAGTCCAAGCGCCGATGGCGTGCCCATCTTCCAGCGCTTCTTCTTGGGTGGCATCCTCGATGTGCGCGGTTTCCGATTGCGCACGATCGGCGCGCGTTTGCCGCTCAACAATTCGCTCGATCCCAACGCGCCGCCTATTGGCAACGGAGCCAACATCGGCGGCAACCTGCAGGCGTACGAAAATCTCGAGCTCGAGTTTCCGATCATCGACAAAGTCGGCATTCGTGGGGTCGTGTTCTTCGACGCCGGCAACGCGTGGAACACCGAGGACAAGTGGTGCAAGACGACTCCAGCGCCGCAATTCTCGCGGGTGGTCTCTCCATGCTTCGACGCGTCGAGCCTCGGATACTTGCGCACGTCGACGGGCTTCGGCATTCGTTGGTTCTCGCCTCTCGGCCCGCTTCGCTTCGAGTGGGGCTTCCCCTTGCAGCCGCTGCCGTACGAAGAGAGCTACGTGTTCGAGTTCACGATCGGCAACTTCTTCTGACCTCTTCATGAGCAAGTGATTGGCGCGCGTCCGCAATGAGGTACGCTATGTCGTGCGCCGCGCTCTTATCCTCGCTGCTCCCTTCGTCTTTGTGTGGGCATGCTTGGGCAAAGGACCCTCTCTCATCGGAGGCGACGACGCGGGCACGCCACCCTCGACTGACCTGAACGACGATGCAGGCACGCGGGCGGATGTCGACTTGGGCGACCCATTCGCGCTCATCGGTCTCAATCCATCGCATGGACCGTGGACTGGCGGCACACGCACGGTGCTCGCGGGGCGTGGATTTTCTTCGCGATTGCGCGTCTTGATCGGAGCCGCAGAAGTACCACCAAGCGACCTGTTCGCCAGCGATCCAACGCGTGCCGCGCTCACGACACCGCCAGGCGCGCCCGCCACCGTGGATGTCACGATCGTCGACGACGGCACCAAACTCTCGCGGACACTGAAGAACGCGTTCACCTACGACGCCTTCGATGTCACGCCTCGCAGCGGCGCAACGACAG
>JAYVXK010000489.1:0-6140 GCA_043785265.1 Myxococcales bacterium
GCGAGTCGGTCGCATGTGTAGGTCACGCCGTTGTCGCTGGTGAATGTGATCCACTCATAAGTCGACAACGATCCGAGGGCGCGATCGAGCGACGCGAGATCTGCAGTCGGACCGATCTCGATCGTCGGCATGATGACAGGGTCTGCGCCGTGCTCGCGCAGCAACGCGGCCGTGCGTGCACCCTGCTCGCGCGGGCGCGTGAGCAAGACGCGTTTACCGAACAGAGGCCGCGTGTCGAACCAACGCAGTCCATCCCGTCGTGCGAGCGGTTTGCCCACCAAAAGCAGCACTTCGCCGGGCGTGAACTTGGCGGCATGATCGCGAATGCGAACGAGCGTGTCGTGCGCGACGCGTTGAGTCGGTAGCGACGCATGTTGCACCAAACCAGCGGGCGTCTCCGGCGAGCGACCATAATAAGTGAGCGTCGTGGTGATCTCTTCGAGCTGCGCGACATCGACCAAGAGCGCGAGCGTGTCGGTCGCCAGTGAGAGTGACTTCCAGTCATGCAACTGCGCGGCGTCCGTCACGGTCGCGAAAGCCACACTCGGCGTGATGTCCTCCGAGCTCGAAAGCGCAAGGCCCGCATACGCAGCGGCTGCAGTTGGAACGATGACGCCAGCCACGATTTCGATCGGCACCTGCGCGCGCGAGACGAGCGTCACCTCCATGAGGCCTGTCCCAAAAAGCATCGAATCGCCGCGAAACAGCCTCACCACGCGCTTGCCCGATTGTGCGCGAGCAATCATCTCAGCGGCGATCTTCTCTGCGGGAGCAAGGCGCTCGACGAACAAACGTTCTGCGTGCGCGGGCGCTCGAGCGACAGTCTCGTCGTGCACGCCAGTGCTGACGACGACGACATCTGCCTCCGCGAGCAGCTCAGCGCCGCGCAACGTGAGCAGCCGCGGATCACCAGGACCTGCGCCCACGAAGGACACTCTCATACGAGGAACATAGCCTTACTGAGGCGCGCAGGTCGACACACCCGCGCCGACGATCGACGAAGTGTATTGCGCAACGAGCACGACGTTCTTGGTGACGGGATCGAACCGGTAGGTGGACTGGCCAGTAGGCGCTGGCGTCGTGAACAAATAAAAGACGCCCCCCCAAAATGCGAAGGCCCATCCGGTGCCTTGATTTACGGTCGGAAGTGGATCGGCACCGAGCACCTTCGCGGTCTTCTTGTCGATCTCTGCGACCGCGCTCTCGGTCTGAGCAGGTCGATAAAATCCGTAGAGTCGACCGTCGCCAGTACCCGTGAGTTCGGTATCCAAGATGTTGGGCGACAGCGGTCCGACGTTGGTCACGCCAAACGTTTGGGTGTCGACGATTCCGAGCGTGCCGTCTGTGGTCGCAATGAAGAGTTGCTCGGCGGGTCCTGCGCCGATCGTCGCGAAGCCCATTCCGAACTGCGTGAATGGCGTCTTGTTGGGGACGTAGCTCGTCGCCTGACAGCTCGCGTTCGCCGTCGAGACCTTGAACAGGTTGCCGTCGTTGTACAAAACATACGCGACGCCTTTGCGATCAACCGCCATCGAGAACGGGTGATTGCTCACCGTCGTGGGGCACTTCAACAGGCCAATGAGCTTGAACGACGAGTCGGGCGGATAAAAACTGAGCAACTCGTCTGCGACCGTCACGGCGTAGACCAGAGTGCCGTCGGCATCAGGGCAGTCCGTTTTGTTGGCGTCGAGTTTGGTCGCGTCGAGCTGCGGGATGACGTCAGGCAGAACGTCTTTGCCTGCGTCCTTCTTGCGCACGTCCGGGGTCGCGTCTTGTGGATCAGGATCGGGCACGAGCAGCCCCGTGCGCGCGCCACACGACAGCATCGCTGCAGCGATCGCCGCCGAGGCCGCACACCACATCCACGCTCTGCGTCTCATGCATTCACCATCGTCCCCGTCAACGCGTCACGCAAGGCAAGGAGTCTGCCGATACGAATTAGCCTATTTTCCAGCCACGCGAGTGGATACCGTCACTTCTTGAACTTCATCGACTCGGCGATCGTTGCTTCTCGATCGCGTGAGTCGAGACAGGCGGCACGCAGATGAGAGACGGAGCCCGGGCGCACTTTTGTTAGCATCGCCCTCCATGGCGACGAAGAAGGCGAAGAGCGCGAAAGAGACTCACGAGACGATCTTGCGGAACTACGCGCTGACGTTCCCCGAAGCCTACGAAGAATTTCCGTGGGGCGAGCGCGCGCTCAAGGTCAAAAAGAAGGTCTTCGTCTTCATGGGCAAAGACCAAGACGCTCTCTCTCTGAGTTGCAAACTCCCACGATCGAGTCGCGCCGCTCTGAAGCTCCCATTCGCGAAACCCACAGGATACGGCCTCGGCAAGAGCGGTTGGGTCTCTGCGCGCTTCGAGATTGGCGCGGACCCGCCGATCGATTTGTTGAAATCATGGATCGAGGAGAGCTACCGAGCGGTCGCTCCCAAGACATTGGTGAAGAAGCTGTCGTTCGATTGAGGAGCGAGCCGCGACCTCCCAGTCGAAGGCGCCATCCGTTGTATGATATCCCTCAAGCCATGGGCTTCCCCACTCAGAGGCCACGCCGCCTCAGGCAAACACCAGCGTTGCGCAGTCTCGTGAGAGAGACGCGACTCACACCCGCTGATTTTGTCTTGCCGCTTTTTTTTCATGCGGCGCTCGACGAAGCGCGACCCATCACCACGATGCCTGGCGTCATGCAGGAGCCCGTGAAGGCGGCGGCTGCGATCGCGCGCGAGGCTCAAAAAAAGGGTCTTGGTGGAGTGATCTTGTTTGGCCTGCCAAAGACCAAAGACCCCATGGGCAAGAGCGGACTCGATCCGAATGGGCCTGTGCCTGTCGCCGTGCGCGCAATGAAAGACGCAGCGCCTGGTCTCGTCGTCATGACCGACGTCTGCGTCGACGAGTACACCGATCACGGACACTGCGGCGTGTTGCGAACGCGATCCGATGGCACACAAGAAGTCGACAACGACGCGACGATTTCGATCCTCGCGGAGATGGCCGTCATGCACGCACAAGCTGGCGCAGACGTCATCGCTCCAAGCGACATGATGGACGGTCGCGTCGCCAAGATTCGCGCGGCGCTCGACCACTCGAGCTTCGAGCACACGCCGATCTTGAGTTACGCGGTGAAGTACGCGAGCGCATTTTATGGCCCATTTCGTGAGGCCGCAGACTGCGCCCCCCAGTTCGGTGATCGCGCGGGCTATCAGATGGATCCTGGCAATGCGCGCGAAGCACTCCGCGAGATCGCACTCGACGAAGCAGAAGGCGCAGACATGTTGATCGTCAAACCTGCGCTCGCCTACTTGGATGTGATTCGTCTGGTGCGCGAGTCGTCGACGCTTCCGCTCTTCGCGTACAACGTGAGCGGCGAGTACTCCATGCTCCACGCAGCCGCACAAGCCGGGATGATCGATCTCGATCGAGCGATGATGGAGGTGCTGATCTCGATCAAACGCGCTGGGGCAGACGGCATTCTCACGTATCACGCCCATCGCGCTGCGGAGTTGCTCGGTGCGTAAATCGAGCGTGTTTTTGGGGGCGGGCGCGATCGCTGTGGTGGGCGCGATCAGTTTGTCGACGTCGCCCGCGTGCACGGTGCAAGGCAAGTGCGAGTACAGCCCACGAAGCTATTGCGATTCCACGTCCAGCGTCGCGTGCGAGGGGCATCTGGTGGACGCGCATACGTGGGAGTCGACCAGACTCGGGGGTACATGGCTCGACTTTCCTGGGGAGCGCGGCATTTTTCTCAACCTCGTCGACGCGACGCAACTCGTACCGGGAGACCCCTCTACGACCATCAACGGCGAGATCTACGAAGTCGTCGTGTACATCAGCACGTCCAATCACCCCGACACCGACGGCACTCAATTCACCATCGCGGGAGGCAATCTCGCCATCATCAAGAATTTCCCGCCGACGCATGTCTTCGTGCAAAACGACACCTGCGCGGACTACTTCGTGAAGGTCGTCGTGCATGCCGAACCACGCGACGCAGGGGTGGGCGACACGGGCGCGGTGGATTCAGCCGCGGATTCAGCGAAGGACTAGTCAATGCACCCCTGGCACGACATCGAAATCCCTGAACCGATCGACGAGTCGCTCGTGGGCTTCATCGAAATTCCCAAGGGCTCGAAGGTCAAGTACGAACTCGACAAGGCGACAGGCCTGCTCAAAGTCGATCGTGTGCTTTGGTCCGCTGTGCATTATCCGGCTAATTATGGCTTCATTCCGCGCACGTATTGCGACGACGGCGACCCGCTCGACATCCTCGTGCTCTGCCAAGAAGCCGTGGCGCCGATGTGCATGATGCGAGCGCGAGCGATCGGCATGATGCAGATGCGCGACGACAAAGGTCTCGACGACAAGATCATCGCCATCCACCTCGATGATCCGGCGTTTGCACAATACACGCACATCCGCGAGCTACAGCCGCACACGCTGCACGAGCTGAAGCGGTTTTTCATGGACTACAAAACGCTCGAGAACAAAGCGGTCATCGTCGATGACTTTTTGGGTCCGTTCGAAGCGAACAAGACGATTCGCCAAGCGATCGAGGACTACAAAAAGCTGCGCGCGACTACTTCTTCGTGAAGCACAGCGCGGCGCACTTCTCGTAGAGCGGATCGCATTTCGCTTTGTCTTTGCATGCCTGCCAAGTCGTGGTGCATCCGTCTAGACAATCTGCATTCGGTGCTCGCGGCCCTGGGGCGCTCGTCGGCGCGGGTGCTGCGCTCGGAGCGGGTGTTGGATCGGGGGTGGGCGTGTTGGTCACGGGTGGGGGCGCGAATGCGCTCGTGGGTGTGGGCGCGACGAGTTGGTTGTTCGTGTCGACCATGCCTGGCGCGGCTTGCATCATGGCTTCGTCGGTGGGGATGTCGGGCGCCTTCACGAGTGATCGATAGCGCGACGCTGCGTACTCCACGCGATCACGCGTTTGCCCGTAGGTGCTCTTTTGAGTCCAGTCGCGCCAGCACTCTGCCTTCAGCTGCATCGACGTCGTGGGTGTTTCTTCGAGCGCATAGCAATGCTCGAAGCGCGCGTCCCCCTCATAAACAGCCTGAAAACTGGGCCCGCAACCAAGCGACACCACGATTCCAACCGCTACGGGGCGCCAACGCATCGCAACCTAGAATAGTGGGCTCGTGAACATGTCGCAATGCTCTCTCCCTTTACCAACTTCGCCTGCTGCACTACCTACCAAGCGTGTTCACCGGACTCGTCGTCGCCACCGGCAAACTTGCTTCGCGCAACAACCGCGGTCCTGGCGCTCGCTTGGTGATCGAGACGACGCTCGGCCCGTTGTCGCTCGGCGAGTCGGTTTCTGTCGACGGATGTTGTCTTACGGTGGACGCGATGCGTGACGGCGCATTCGAGGCAGACGCCTCTGCCGAGACGCTCGCCAAGACCACTCTCGGCGCGCACGCAATCGGCGCACGCGTGAACCTCGAGCGCGCGATGCCTCTGGGTGGACTCATGGGCGGTCATCTCGTGAGCGGCCATGTCGACGGCGTCGGCACGCGGATCGCAAAACAAATCGTTGGAGAGGCTTATTCTCTGCGGTTTGGCATGCCGACTGAGCTTGCTCGATATGTCGCGCAAAAGGGATCGATCACAGTCAGTGGCGTGAGTTTGACTGTGAACGCAGTGAGCGACACTTCGTTTGACGTCACGATCATTCCGCGCACGTGGCGCGATACGTCGATCGGTGACTTGGCGTTGGGCAACAAGGTGAACCTCGAGGTCGACCTCATCGCGCGATACCTCGAGCGGTTGGTCACCACGGCAGATCCAACCACGGACGACGCTTGGCTGTCGCGCCTCAAGCGCGGCGGATATATGTGACGGCACGTCTGCGGACTACGCGGCGCGATCAACACCAGAGAGTACAAACATGTCGACGGTCATCGATTTGGATCCCAGTGTGCTCGAGCGCATCAACGGCGCGATCGCAGACATACGCTCTGGCAAGATGGTCGTGCTCGTAGACGACGAAGACCGCGAAAACGAGGGCGATCTGTGCATGGCCGCAGACTTCGTCACGGCCGAAGCAGTCAACTTCATGGCCACGCACGGACGCGGACTCATCTGCGTGACGCTCACCGAAGAACAAGTCGAACGCCTCGGCTTGCCCATGATGCAGAGTC
>JAYVXK010000490.1:0-1804 GCA_043785265.1 Myxococcales bacterium
TGTCGCGCGCGCCGATGCATTGTGGGGAGCGGTCACGTGGACCACGACTCCCGTCGAGCTCACCTATGGCTGGGAGTTGCTCGTCGAACTCACGCACTCGGGTCCGCTGTTCGATGTGGCTGCGGACGTCGTCTATCCACTTCCTGTCCTCCGTCCTCTTCCACTGAAGGAGACAGGATGATCCCGAGCGTCCGCATCAAGAAGGCCGACGGACAAACGGGTGTCGTCAGACCCAGCGCCGATGGCATCCTCGCGATCGTCGCACCCAGTGAGAAGGGCGTCTTCAATCAGCCTGCGACCTACACGCGCCCGGAGCTTGCCGAAGGAGACTTCGGTGCGGGCGCGCTCGTCGAAGCGGGTGCGTATGTGATGGACGCCGCCGAACGACCTGTCGTCCTGTTGCGCGGCAACCCATCGATCGCTCCGACCTACGGCGCGTTTCAATACGCCAATGCAGGCACCGCAGCGATCGCTTCCGGTGCGAGCAAGCCGCTCGACGACTTCGACGTCCTTGTCCGCTTCGTCAACGATGGAAACATCGGCACCACCGGCATCATCTACCAGTGGAGCCTCGATGGCGGCCTCACGATGAGTCCAGCGACTGGGCTGGGCGTCGCGACCACGCTCACAATTCCCAACAGTCGCGTCTCACTCACACTGGGAGTCGGCACCATCCTCGCGGGCGAGACTGTGTCGTTCTCAACGACCGGTCCCAAGTTGAACAGCACGGATCTCACCGCCGCGCTCGAGGCGCTTCGCACTGCTCGCGTCCCGTGGGAAGCCCTGCTCGTATTCGCGGACGCCGATGCGACAATCGTCTCGCTGCTCGACCTGTGGCTCACTGCGCGTGAGGCCGAGGGCACGTATCGAACCGCAGTCGTCAACACGCGAGTTCGTGCGAACGGTGAGAGCGAAGCCGACTACCGAGCGGCGATGCAAGCGGCGTTTGGACAGGCGACCTCGACACGTGTGGTGGTCGGTACCGATGCCGGAGACGTGATCGCGCTTCGCCGCGGCATTCGTCAACGACGACCAACAGCACTCGCGGTGGCAGCCCGCGGCATGGCAGTCGAGATCTCCACCGACGTGGCATATGTGGCCGACGGCCCAGCCATCGGGTTCCAGTTGTCCGATGACGCGGGTCTTCCCAAGTACCACGACGAGGCGAGCTATCCAGGCCTCGACGATCTGCGCCTCACCACGCTGCGCACGTTCTCGAGTCGCGACGGGGTGTACATCACCAATGCAAACCTCTTGTCGCCAGCAGGAAGCGATTTCGTCTACTGGCAGCACGCGCGCGTCCTGAACAAGGCCTGCGCGCTCGCGTTCGAGCTTCTGACCACGCGGCTCTCGAAGGGCGTGAGACGTGATCGGAAAACAGGTCGCATCCTGGAAAGCGAGGCGCAAGCGATCGAGGCGCTCGTGCAGACCGCTCTCAATCGCGAACTCGTCAAACCGCGACACGTGTCTGACGCGGCCTTCCTGTTGTCGCGCGACGACGACATCTCTTCGAACGCAGGCGCGATGCTCACGGGCGACGTCGAAGTGGCTTCGCTCTCGTACATCAAGCGCTTCGGAGTCGCGGCGCGCTTCGTCAGAACCATCGTCGCGAGGGGGACCTGATGACGGATCTCGTGCGCGTCAACAACACCATCCTCTCGTGGACCTCCTGCATCTTCACGGTGGATGGAGATCCTTATGTAGGGATCCTCTCCTTCGACTACGAGCAGAAGCGCGAGAGGAAGGTCGTGCCTGGGGCGCGTCGCGACGGGACGCCGCTCGGTAAGACGAGTGGGAAGTATTC
>JAYVXK010000491.1:0-1803 GCA_043785265.1 Myxococcales bacterium
GGCTTCGTCCGAGAAAGCCCCCCCTGCAACGGCGTTCTCGCCAAAGGTCGATTTCCGCGCGCTGCCTGGTGGTGGTGGTTTCGCTACCGCTCGCCTCGCTTTCTGATCACGCACTATTTCCGCATCGTGGCTCGAGTGCTAACTCGCTCGCATGCGCGAGGTCCGTACGGTCGAACCCACTGAGAGCACGGACCGCAACGAACGAGAGATCGTTCTCGTCCTCGATTTTGGTTCGCAATACACGCAACTCATCGCGCGACGCGTGCGCGAACAGCGCGTCTACTGCGAGATTCACCCGTGCACGATTTCCTTCGAGCGAATTCGCGAGATGGCGCCGCGAGCGATCATCCTCTCTGGCGGGCCCGCCAGCGTGTATGGCGACGGCGCTCCGTCGATCGACAAACGCATTTTCGATTTGCGCGACGGCCAGGGTGGACCCTTACCCATTCTCGGCATCTGCTATGGCCTGCAACTCATCGCACACTTGTTGGGCGGCAAAGTAGAGCGTGCCGATGCGCGCGAGTTCGGCGCGGCGCGTGTGACGATCGACTCGCCTACGGGCATCTTTCATCGCTTCGCGAAAAACGAATCGATCGAAGTGTGGATGAGTCACGGCGACAGCATCGTCTCCATGCCGCCAGGCTTCGACACCGTCGGCACCTCTGGAAATACGCCATTCTGTGCTGCGGCGAATGTCGCAAAAAAAATCTACGGCGTGCAGTTTCATCCTGAGGTCGTTCACACGCCGCGCGGCACCGACGTGATCGGCTCGTTCTTGTTCGATGTCGCGGGCCTCACACCTTCCTGGACTCCAGGTTCGTTCACGGACGAAGCCATCGAAGCAGTCCGGGTAAAAGTAGGTGCCACGGACCACGCTATTTGCGGTCTCTCTGGCGGAGTGGACTCGTCTGTCGCTGCGGTGCTTTGCCACAAGGCGATCGGCGATCGTCTCACGTGCATTTTTGTCGACAACGGCATGCTTCGCCGCGGCGAGTTCGAACAAGTCGCCGCCACCTTTCGCGAGAGCTATCGCATCAAGCTCGTCACGATCGACGCGCGTGAGCGGTTCTTGCAAGAACTCGCGGGTGTCACTGATCCCGAGAAGAAACGAAAAATCATCGGCCGTGTCTTCATCGAGGTGTTCGATGAAGAGGCCAAGAAAGTGCAAAACGCACGCTTCTTGGTGCAAGGCACGCTTTATCCGGACGTGATCGAGAGCGTGTCTTTCAAGGGTCCGAGCGCGGTCATCAAGAGTCATCACAACGTCGGGGGTTTGCCTGAGCGCATGAAACTCTCGCTCGTGGAGCCGCTTCGCGAGCTGTTCAAAGACGAAGTGCGCGCGATGGGTGAAGCCCTCGGCATGCCGCGCGACATGCTCTGGCGCCAGCCATTTCCAGGCCCAGGACTCGCCATTCGTTGTTTGGGTGAAGTGACCGAGGCACGCCTTGCCGTGCTGCGCGGCGCAGACGCGATCGTCACCGAAGAGATCCGCACGGCCGGACTATACGAATCGATCTGGCAGAGCTTCTGCGTGCTCTTGCCTGTGCGCAGTGTCGGCGTCATGGGCGACGAACGCACGTACGAAGAGACGTGCGCGATCCGCGCGGTGCGGTCGGTCGATGGCATGACCGCCGATTGGGTGCCCTTGCCCTACGATCTCCTCGCGCGACTGTCGAACCGCATCATCAACGAAGTGCGCGGCATTAACCGGGTGGTGTACGACATCTCCGGCAAGCCGCCTGCCACCATCGAGTGGGAATGAGTCGTCAGCAATCAGTATCTCCGCAATGCACCAGAGAATGA
>JAYVXK010000492.1:0-6131 GCA_043785265.1 Myxococcales bacterium
ATGGCAAAGAGTTCGCATTCTTCTGCCGCGACCACATTCGCGTTGCGCGGCTCGCCAGTCATCAGCGCCATCTCGCCAAAGAACTTTCCGGCGGTGAGGCGCGCGACCTCTTCGAAGTCTCCCTTCTTCTTGGGGAGCATGACCTTCACTGAACCCGAGTTGACAATGAAGAGGTCAGTCGACGCGTCGCCTCGATGCACGATCGCTTCGCCTCTCGAATAGAGGCGTGTTTCAGCCACAGAAGCGAGACGCTCGAGCTCCGACTTCGGGACCACCGCGAGAAAGTCGACGCCTCCCAGTGCCGCGATGCGCTTTGCCGCGCGCACACCCGCGTCCTTGGCCAGAGACTCGTCGGTGACTTCGTGCATGAAGACCGAGCGATTGGGGAAGGCGAACGGAATGCCTTCGCGCGAGAGCGCATACCAAACGCGATCGCGCACCTCGCCATCGACGCGATCACGGTGGTCGAAGCGATTGGTCCAAAAGCGCAACCAATACTCGATGCCAGATTCGGTGAACTGATTGGTCACGACCGATGGCTTGGGGTTGGACAATACTCCATACGAATCCGCGACCGCCGCAACGGTCAACCGATGAACTCGCTTGGGCTCGACTGCATGCGGCAGCACGAAGTAGACGCTTCGTCGCGAGTCAGGATCGGGCTTGGTGTAGTTGACGATGGGCGCCTTGCCGAGCGTACCGTTGGGAACGACAACCTCGACGTCGTCGAGTGTTTGCAGTTTGGTGGCGCGCCAATTGATCTCGAGAACTCGCCCAATGTGCTTGGGATCGTTGTCGAACTGAATCCAATCGCCCACGTCGAATGGGCGCTGCATCTGAATCGCAAGACCGGCGAACATGTTGCCGAGAGTGTCTTGCAACGACAGACCGATGACGGCCGTGAGCAGCGCTGACGTCGTGAGCAGAGATCCTGGATCGATGCCTGCTGCGCGGAGGGCCGAAATCCCCACAAGCAAGTAGACGACTCCCTGTGTGAGGTCGCCGATGATCTTGGGAAGAGGCGTTTCGAGTCTGCGTCCCAGCCCCACGTCGAGCACGAGCAAGACCGCGCTGCGCCCAATCGACGCCAAGAGCAAGAGCACCGAGAGAACCAGAAGCGTGCGATGCCCAGTCCCTTCTTGCGGCAAGAGTCGGACGAATGTTTGCGCGAGGAGGTGACCGAGAAAAAGCAGCACGGGTTGGCGCAATAATTTGCGACCGCGCTCGGGCATGAGCAGTCGGAGCGCGATGATGAGCACGAGCGCGACGCCTGCGCCGACGAACTCGCCGCTGAGCAAGTCCTGATGGATGGACTCCCAAAAATCGGGCGTGGGCGGCGCGGGAGGCATGTGAATCCGATGGTACTAGGGTCCTCGTCACGTTCGCCAATTGCTGGCTCTTCCTACCCGTCCCCGTCCGCCGTCCCCGCTCCCGTCCCCGTTCCCGTTCCCGTTCCCGTTCCCGTCCGTTCCCGTCCCCGTCCCCGCTCCCGTCCCCTTCCCGTCGTGAGATGTGTCGGATCCACCTCGCGTCCCTCCGCTTGCGAGCGTCGCGAGCCTTCGCGAGCTGCGTGGCGATGTGGTGTGATCTGGCGCAAATATGGGCCATTTGTGATTGGTACGATCCACGCAAGGTCCTTCGTATGTCGGTTCGTCGTTTCGTGGTTGTGGTGCTCGCGCTCCTCCCGTTGAGCGGCGTCGCGTGTTCGTCTGCTCCGGTCGATAGCGAGCAGGTGGGGACATCCTCTGATGCGATCACCACGACGGAGGCGGTCTCTCGTGCCGAAGAGTGGGTCAAGGTCAAGCTCCACTACTGCCAGGCACCCAATGGCGCACGTGACTACGACAGCGCGTGCTCCACCTACTGCAATCGCTACAGCAACCCGCTCTGGGACGCGTACCGGAGCGATTGCTCGGGTCTCATCTCGTGGGCTTGGGGACTCCCTGCGCCAGGTCGAGTCACGGGTCAGTTCGCGCCGTTCACGAACGACATCTCGCATGCGATCCAAGCCAAGGACCTCTTCGCTGGCGATGCGGTGAACAACAGCGGTCACATCATGTTGTTCAAGGAGTGGACCGTCCCAGGCAAGACGGCGACGTTCATCGAAGAGCCTGGTTGCTCGAGCTCGACTCCTTACGCGCATGAGTTCACGTCGAATGTTTCTCTCAATGGATCGAGTCTGGACGTCGCGTGGGATGGCGAGACCTTCACCGCTATTCGGTACGACAAGATCCAACCCGCCAACCTGCCCGCCAAAGGTGTGCTCGACACGGCCGCGTGCGAAGGACTGGCTGGCTGGGCCGAAGATCCCGACGCACCCGCTGCACCTGTGACCGTCGTGCTCGACTTCGACGCACCCACTGGCAAGCCTGGATCTGGCTCACTTCAGCTGGTCGCTAATGATCATCGTGACGACCTCTGCAAGCCGCTCGGGTCATGTGATCACGGTTTTGCTCTAGTCGCTCCGGTCGGACTGCGAGACGGCAAAGCGCACTCGCTCTATGCCTATGGGACCGATGTGCAGGACAGTTCGCTCACGCTTCTCGATCAGGCACCCAAGTCATTCACGTGCGCACCGCCCGCCATGCCTCTTGGTGTCAAACGCCATGTGTTGACTGGGGCATCGCTCAAGTCTTGGCTGATCGATCCGCTGCTCGACATCGCTCATGAGCCCACCGCCGCAGTCGCCGCACTTCCCACAGGCGCTGACCTCGAACTCGCACCGACTGTGGTCATCTCGGACGACGGCTCGCCCGCTGTGTATGTGATCGAGGGCCAGACCAAACGTCGTGTCGCCGATGGCGCTTCGATGGCGTCGTGGCAGTTCAAGGCGAGCAAGTGGCCCGCCGCAAAACTCGGTGCGATGTCAGTCGGTGTCGATTGGCCCAAGTCGCGTTTCGTGTTGCAGGGCATGGGCGATCCCGCGGTCTACGTGCTCGACGTCGCGCCAGTCGTCACTCCGAGTCCTACCGGAAAGTCACCTGAGTCCGGCAACAGCCCGTCCAACGCCGGGCCTGGTGATGCCGGATGCTCGGTGAATTCACATCCATCTTCGAACGCCAATCTCCTTGTTTTTGGCGCTCTAGCGCTGATCCCGTTGCGCCGAAAAAAGCGCTGAGCGAAAGACTCAATCGACGCGCGCCGAGGGATGTGCGAACACCGGTTCGATGAAGAGCCGCATCCTGGTCGTGGTGCTCTCGCTCGTGGGGCTGGTGTTGATCGCCATCGCGTTGAGAGCGACTCGTCCTGACATTGGCGACAGTGATGGTGGAGATGCAGACCCCGATGCGCTCGCCGAAACCTCCGTGTCAGACGCTGACCTCGACAGCGCGATCGATGCGGGCGACGACACATCCGTGGACGCCCAGGTCGACGCACCGGTGGATGCAGGATTACCCACCGCATGCTCGGCACTCGCGGACGACAATGACGCCAAGCTGTCTGCGATCGACGCTGGCAAAGATTGCGTGAAGCCGCCCGAGGTCGACTGCGTGACGACGAGCGCAGACATCACCTGGGGTTATCGCATCAAGCGCGCGACCGCAAAAGACGACAACCCTGTCCCCAAGGGAAACGCCGACTGGGATCAGAACCGTTGTTCGTCGAAGGTCGATCTCGAACTCGTCCGCAAAGACTTGGATGGTGGCGTGCGCGCGATACCAGGCGCGGTCACCCTCGAATATTCATGGCTCACGGACGAAAATCGCATCTCGCTCGTAGCGCTCTCCGACTACGACGGTGATGGCGAAGTCGAACTGCTGCGCATGACGGACGTCTACTTGCACGAGAGCGCCAAGCGTCACGCCTCGCATGTGCTGACGTTCAAAAGCGGCAATTTGTCGCCGTATTCTGCCGCTCCCAACGCGATCGTGTTGAGCGCAAAAGACATCGACGGCGATGGCCGCATGGATCTGATCACACGCGGGCCCTTCGCATCCGTGGCGATGAAGAACATCAACGGCAGTGATCTGCTGATGGCCCCCGCCATCTTCGCCGCGCACTCATTGAAGGACGGGACCTTCTCGTCGACCGACGACGCATCGAAGGCGTTCACCCAGCAGTCGTGTCCGAGCAAACCGACTCTCGATCTGAAGGATGCGAAGGACTCGTCGAAGCTGGACGACCTCGCACTGGAAGTCGTGTGCGCGCGCGTGTGGGGTCTCACCGAGCAGGAGATCGTCGCGGAGTGGAAGAAGACGTGTGGCGACGGAGACGGGGGAGATCCGATTTCCTGTCAGTCGTGGCCCAAGAAGATGGCGGCAATCTCCCCACCGTTCACGCTGCATTGAGCGTCGCGTCCGCCGTCCCCGTCCGCCGTCCCCGCTCCCGCTCCCGTCCCCGCCCCTAGAACGTCCCCGCTACTCCAAGCCATCCTGCGCCCGCTTGCACGCGCACTTGCGATCCGCCTGTTTTTGGCTGCTTCGAGCCGATATTTGCAACCACCAGTGTGGTCACCATCACGCCTAGCGACACGATCCCCACCACCATGGCCACATTGGCGATCAGCAGCTTCGTCTGGATCGCGTCGACGTCTCCTTGCGCGCAGCGAGGCGCGCAGGACGATCGCAAGGCACTCTCGTCGCTGTTGGCTGAGACCGCGAGACCTGCCATGGTCGCGAACGCACCGACTCCGACGATGCCCGTGATCCACGAGACGACAGGCACATGAAAGCCCCCGGACGTACTTGGTTGACTGGGAGGGGTCGCATCTTTGACTGGGGTTTGCGCTTGCACCACGGCAGAACTGAACGTGACGTCGACCAGGCGATTCTTTTCGGCGAGACGGACCACGACTTTGTCTTCCACGTCGGGTGAACCAGCGTGCACGTAGCGCATCGCGTGAACACCTGGGTCGACGTCGAGCGGTTTGCCGTCGAGAGTTTCGACCGCGAGGACTCCATCGATCAAGATGCGCACGTCGAGGATGTCTTTGCCTGCAGAGTCTTTGGCGCGAAACGACACGGTGGGCTGGTCCTGCCTGACCTGTTGCAACCACGTCAGACACTGCTTGGCGATCACAGAGGGGCACTTGTCGCTGGAACAAGCTAAAAATTGGTCCCGCGCGGCGCTTAGCTTCCCGTCGTCTCGAAACGCCTGACCCCTCTCGGTGGCCTCGACGCACTGCTTGTTTCGATTGTCCGCGAGCGAGGGCACGGCAAAGGTCACGGCGCAGAGACCAATCCACAAGGCACGCGCGCGCATTACAGACACTCCGGCTTGAAGTGCATGCGACCCTTCGCGTCCAAGGTGTAGGCCGGATTGCAGTTCACGCCCGCCGGGTGGGGTTTGACTGGGGTCGCGACTGGCTTGGTGGTCGCCACGACCGAAGCGGACGGTGGCGGGGTCTCTACCTTGGTCGTTTGTGGAGGCGCGGCGACGATGGTGGGAGTGGAAGTGGGGTTGGTCGCTGCGACCAGGGACGCGGCTGGAGGCGCGACGGCGGCATCTCGTTGACGACCCATGAAGAACGCGACGACGACCAACACGATGATCGCCAGCACCGAACTACCAATGAGCGCAGGCAGGACCCAGGCTGGTTTGGACGGTGGTGGAACTTCCGGTACCGGAAGTTGCCGAGAAGCAACATGCGAGACGCTTGGTTGAGATCCATCTGCTGGTGCGACCGCAAAGCCATGCGGGATTTGTGCCTCGTTTGCGGATCGCGCGAGTTCGACGGCGAGTGCGTTCTGCACGTCGGTCCGTTCGAGTTGCGACGCGCTCTCGATCTCCGCCACGCGTCGCGTGCGCTCGTGAATGCGAGTGCCAGCGACGCGTTCGACCCAGTCTGCGACTTCAGCAGGTGAGGCGACCCCAGCCACCCGCTCGATCGCCTGCGCCATCTCCTTTGCGGTTTGAAAGCGATCAGAAGGATGAAGCGCAGCCGCGCGACGAACGATGTCATCGAAAGGCGCGAGATCGGGCACGACACTGCTCGGCACTCGAATCTCATTGCGCATGATCTTGGCGATCGCTTTGCCGTCTTTGGATCCTGAGAACATCCGTTCGCCCGCTAGCGTCTCGAACAGGCAGAGGCCCATCGCGTAGATGTCCGTCGTGCGACCGACATTGTCGTCCTCGAGTTGCTCGGGCGACATGTAGAGCAGCTTGCCTTTGAGCTGACCGTCACGCGT
>JAYVXK010000493.1:0-6120 GCA_043785265.1 Myxococcales bacterium
GCGCTCTCTGCGATAATCGCAAGCGTGTATGAGCAACTCATGGGCCTCAGCCCGCTTTACAAACTGCTGCTCGCCGCGACGTTCATGCTCGCGATCCTCGCCATCCTGCAACGATCGTTTCAAGCGAAGCCGCCGGTGCAGGACGCGCTGCGCCTAAAGGTTCGCTACGACGGCATGCTCGAAACAATCGAGATCGTGGCGGCGCGCTTGGTCAAGGAGCATCCACAGGATGACGATGTGACTCTCACGCGTCGCATTCGCGACCAACTCATGGCGAACAAGCTGCACAACGTGGACAACTTCGAGGGCACGATCATCACGGTGGTGCAGCGCCTACGCGGCAACAAAGACGAACCAGGCGCCATTCAGAAGTGGACGGACTGAATCGCGTGCGAGCCATTTTTTTCGGCACGCCAGAGTTCGCTGTGCCTTGTCTCGACGCTCTCACCACGATCGCGACGGTGACCTTGGTCGTGTGTCAGCCAGACAAACCTGCGGGGCGCGGATTGTCCGTGAGCGCGCCACCAGTCAAGCAGCGCGCAGAGAAGCTCGGCATCCCAGTCGCTCAGCCGGTGAAGGTTCGCACGGGAGAGCTCGCCGAATTGGTTCGCGCGCAGCAGGCAGATGTCGCGCTGGTCGTTGCCTATGGGCGCATCTTGCCAGACGACGTACTCGAGGGTCCGCGTCTCGGATGCGTCAACATCCACGCGTCGATCTTGCCTCAATACAGGGGCGCCGCGCCGATCACCTGGGCCATCGTTCGCGGCGAAACCGAGACAGGCGTCGCACTGATGCAAATGGACATCGGCATGGATACAGGCGCAGTCCTCCAGATGACCTCCACTCCGATCGCCCCAAACGAAACCGCGGGCGATCTCGCCGTCCGCCTCTCGGCCCTGGGGGCGAATCTCGTGACCGAAGCCTTGCCTAAGTATCTGCGCGGCGAGCTAAGTGCGACACCTCAAGACCACTCCTTAGCAACCCTCGCTCCCATCCTTAGCAAGGAGCATGGCAAACTCGATTGGCAAATGAACGCCAACGCCATTCACGATCATGTCCGCGGCATGAGTCCGTGGCCCGCCGCGTGGACGACCCACAACGGCAAACGAGTCATCATTCACGCCACACGAGTGGAAGGTGAACCCCCCGCGGCTTGCGGCCCAGGGCAGGTCGTCATCGCTGACAAATCCCGCGTAATCGTGGCCTGCGGTGTCAACCTTCCCCCCGGGTATGTTGGTTCCTCGCACTCACGGCCGCATTGCATCGAACTGCTGCGCATCCAACTCGAGGGCAAAACTCCCGTTCCTGCATCGGCTTGGTTTCTTGGTCGTGGGATCGCCCAGGGAGACTTCTTGGGGAAATAGAGGGGCGTCTGCGACTCGGTGGGGCTCGCGAAAAAAAAAGAAGGCAGCCGACCGATGTGGTGGCTGCCTTCTTCGACGGACGCTAACTCTGATTCAATAGTAGCAGCGGACGTGCTGGGTGTAGCCGTTGTCCATGGTGGTGCCCCACACGTTCGCCTTCCAGGTCGCGCGCGTCGTGGTGTTTGAGCACGTGTAATAGGCTTCCATCTTGGCCGTGCCCGTCAATGACTTGCAGAAGCCGACGGTGTCCGAATAGGAAGAGTTCGTCATGCTCCACATCGGGCCGCAGGTGATGCCGTTGGGGAAGTAAAAGCCCGCTTCTTGGAGGTCGTCGCACTCCGTGTACAGGACGTTCGCGTTGTTGACCGAGGAGCACTTCACGATCTGCCCATCGATGGTCTGTGACAACTGGAACTGGAACTTCGACTGGCAAGCGCCGTTCTTGCAGAACATTGCACCGCCGCAGACCGCGCCGCACTTGCCGCAGTTCGCGTTGTCGCTGGGAAGAACAGCGCAATACGAACCGCCGCCGTCCGCTCCCTGGGAACAAAGCGTGCTGCCCTGTCCGCAGCTCGCTGCGCATGCACCGTTGATGCAAGTCGTGCCCGGACCGCAAACGGAATTGCAGCCGCCGCAGTTGGCGTTGTCCGTTTGGAGGTTGGCGCAGTAGTTGGGTCCTAGCCCCGAGCCCGAATCCACGCTTGCGTCGAGAACACCAGCGTCCGAGTTGGATGCCGAGCACGCGGTAAGTCCCTGTTGGCAGGAGAGCGCGCACTTCCCCGCGACGCATGCATTGCCCGCAGAGCAGAGGTTGCCGCACATGCCACAGTTGGCTGGATCCGTCTGCTGGTTGACGCACGACTGACCGCATTGTTGGGTGCCGCCGCCGCAGCTCGTTGCGCATTTGCCAGCCGAGCAAACTTCGCCCTGCTTGCACGCAATGCTACAGTTGCCACAGTTGGCGCCGTCGGTGGACGTGTTGACGCAGCTGCTGCCACACTGGGTAGACCCACCGCCGCAGCTCGTCGCGCACTTGCCGGCCGAGCAAACTTCGCCCTGCTTACACGCAGTGCCACAGGCCCCGCAGTTGGCGGGATCGCGCGCGATCACGGTGCAAGCCGTGCCGCAAACCTGAGCGCCATCACCGCAGTTGAGTCCAGCCTCGACCGTGTTGTCGACGACGACTGGAGCGCTGCTGGAGCACGCCGCGAGCCCGAGAACGCCGGCGAACGTCGAGACGCAAAGAGCCACACGTAGTTTGGAAAATAGAGAGTGTTGTATCAAGAGAGCCTCCTATGGCGAGTCGCCTTCTCTCAGCATTGCGGTCCAGTGTAAAGTCCTATCCTTCGCAGATCAGACCGCGTTTGCAGATCCCTGGAGGCTAATAAATCCCAAACCCGCGCCCGAGCCCCTCGGTAAACAAATTACACATGACGTGAAACGCTATCGGCGCCCCGATCCCCTTGGTCCTCACCCGCAGCCACCCAAAAACAAGTGACGGAAAAAAAACTGCCAACCTCCCTACGGAGTGCACCGTCAACAAATGCCCAATGGCAAATACCGCACTCGCGATCACCAAGCTGGGTCCGATGCGTGCACCAAACAGGCTAATTTTAGGTGCAAACGCGTCGTCCAAACGGGTTTGCAAATAGCCTCTATAAAAGGCTTCTTCAGGTAAGGCGACCAAGATGATTTGGCTCGCCACCAGGTTCATCGTCTCATACGGGTGGAGCACGATCGCAAAGTGCGCGGCTGGTTTCCACCACAAACTCCAACCCAAGTAAAAGGGTGGGAAGATCACCGCGGCAAACCCCAAGGCCCAAGCGAGCGCGACGGCAGTCTCCTTTGCCATTCGGCGAAAATCCAAGGGAAGGCTAAGGACGAGCCCTCCAAGACCCACGCCTGAGTGGGCGACCTCTTCATCGGTGCGGCGCCACAGCAGGTGCCATACCGCGAACAGAAACACCGAACCCACGAAAGTCCCCGAGTGCTCTTTGGGCAACAACATCGCGCCAACGGTCACGACCACCGTCACGACGACAGAAACGATGGCGGCTTCGAGCAGCGGTTTTCGCTCCATCACGGAGTGCAGGCTAGCTTGCCGACGAACGCCTCTGTGTGACCGCCTTCAGTGTCTTGCCACGCGAGGTACCACTCACCTTTTTTTCCGGCGGCGATCGTGGGACGCGTCGTGTCGGTCGCAATTTTTGCGAATGTGCTCGTCGGGCCGACTCCGTCTCGTGTGAGAACGCCCGCGTGAATCAGCCCTTTTTCGTAGAAGGCGACCAGCACCTGACCTTCCGCCGAGACGCCGAGTGAAGGTCGGCTGCCGTTGGGCGCGAACTTCTTGTGCCAGATCACTTTGCCTTGCGACGGTTCGACGAGCGCCGCAAACGCGCCGTTCTGCTCGCCGTTCCACACGATGAAACACCCCTCGGTTCCGCACGCGATGCTTGGCGCGTCTCCCGGGACTTTGTCTTCGTTGACGTGTTTCACATCTCCGAGCATGCGATCTTTTTTGATCTTCCCGATCGCGGCAGTTTGCTCGTCGAGGCCTTTGGCGAGATCGATCGACGTCAGTGGGATGCGCAGCCGCTCGACCCAGTGGAAGGAGTCGCGCTCGAGTTTGTACGAAACGAAGATCGCATTGCTCGCGACTGCAACCGTCGGCACGCGCACGTTGATCGATTTGGTGCCGTTTTGCGGCGTGTAGTCGGTGAGTCGAATTTCAGGGCCTGCGGGATCGAGCTCCGGAGTGAGCTTGCGCATGAAGAGATCGTCGCCCTCTTTGTCGCGGTCGTCCTGCCAGACCACGACATACCCTTCGGGTGACTTTTCGATCGAAGGCCAGAAGTTTCCTGGGCGACCCGCGCTCACGAGTGTGCTCGCGCCTGCGATGTGTCCGCTCTCGTCGAGCCAGCGCGCGCGCACCCCGGCCTCGCGACTGACGCGATCCCAATACAAGAGGACGGTGCGATCGCCCGCCGAGAGCAGTGACGGTCGCATCGCATCTGCCGCTTCCGGAGTCAGATCGCGCACACCCGAAGTCGGGTGACCGAACTCGTCGAGAATCACCGAATACACGTGGTCGTGATTGGGCTGCTCGTGATCATCCGTCCACGCGACGATGGGGCCGCGCAAACTCGACGCGATCGTGGGGCGCCCTAAATTCACAGCGTTCTGTGAGATGTGCGGGTGCGAGAACATGACCATCTTGCAGGGGCCGGTACCTGCTGCCGCCGCTTTGGTCTGCTCGATGAACGTCTTGCTGACAGCCGGCGCGCCGAGATCGCCAACCTCTTTGAACTTCTTCTGGGCCCCCGCGCTGTCGCCTTGCACGAAAAGCTTCTGACCATCCGCGAGCGCCTGCGCCCACTTTGGATCGTCGGCAGGCGCGTTGGGAGCGGCGCTGCTGTCGGTGGCGGTTGGTGCCGCGCTCGCGCTCGACGCGACGACCTCCGTGAAGACCTGCGGGCTCAACATTGTATGATACACGTAATAAGCCGTGCTGACTCCGCCGACGAACAACACGATCGAGAACGCCCAACGCACCGGACTTGGCTTGGGAGGAGGACGCCGCGACTCTTTGCTGCGCAACTCGGTCGGAGGCAAATCAGCCGCGGTTGGCGGCACGACGGGTGATGTCTCTGGTTTCGAGGGCGAGGGAGTCGCAGTGGCAGCCTCGAGCCTGAGCGAGATGGGGGCTACTTCTGGGTTCGACGACTCTGCGAGCGGCGCTCTCGGCGCGAGGTTCGACTCGATGTCCTCGATGTCGCTCACATTGATGAGCGAGACTGTTGCCGATTGGCCGAGCGCTCTCGTGAGCGAATCGGAGAGTTCTTTTGCGCTCTGAAAGCGTTTGTCCGGATCGCGCTGCAGCGCTTTGATGAACCAGTCGTCGAAGGCAAGCGGCAGATCAGGACGAATCTTGGATGGGGTGGGTACGGCTTGAGTCGCGATGGCGGCGAACGTCATGGCCACGCCTTGATCCGTGTTCCACACAGGCCGACCGATCAGACACTCGAACGCCATGCATCCAAGGCCCCATAAATCAGCCCGATGATCGACGTTGCCTTGCCCTTTCACTTGCTCAGGAGACATGTACGCAGGTGTTCCGAACACTGCGCCTTCACGTGTGAGACGCGCAGTCTTCTCGTCTGCTGCGACTGGCGCGTAGAATTTCGCGAGACCAAAATCGAGGAGCTTGCAGATCTCGTCGCCCTCTTCGCCTTTGGTGATGAAGATGTTCTCTGGCTTGAGATCGCGATGCACGATGCCCGCGTGGTGGGCCTTCATCAGGCCTTTCGCGCAATGAGAGATGACTCGCACCGTGGTGGGAATGTCAATCAGCCGAACACGCGCCATGCGATCGTAGAGACTCTCCCCCTCGAGCATCTCCATCGTGATGAAAGGGCGACCGTCTTCGAGTCTGCCAGAATCGTAGACGTCGACGATGTACGGACTCTTCACGCTGGCGGCCGCGCGCGCCTCGCGAAAGAAACGCTCGATGACGATCGTCGAGCCCGACAGCTCGGCCGCGAGCACTTTGATCGCCACGCGCTTGCCAAGGGCGATTTGCTCAGCCTCGTACACGGCGGCCATTCCGCCGCGGCCGATCTCGCGCACCACCTTGTACTTGCCGATGAGCAGCGTGCCGACCGGTATTTTCGACTCGTTCTGGACGGGACGCATCTCGCTCTGACGATAGTGGCGATGACCGTGGACGACGGTCGAGGATCAAGGCCGCGGGGACACG
>JAYVXK010000494.1:0-1798 GCA_043785265.1 Myxococcales bacterium
GCTTCGGGCTCCAGAAAATGATGAAGCGGCTCGGTCTGGACGTGGCTAGAGCGAAGTGAGTGGAGCCGAGGGGGATCGAACCCCTGACCTCATCCATGCCATGGATGCGCTCTCCCAGCTGAGCTACGGCCCCAAACGACAGGCAATTAGGCCTTAACCGACCCACTTGCCGAGCGAAGCGTCTACCGCGTGTACGACGGCTTGTCCACCACTTCCCTGACTGCGCAGGTGCCGCACGCTCGAACGAAGCGAGCCGGACCGAGACGGCTTCGTGGCACCTATCAGGACGAGAGTGTGTCGACCTTCAGTGTGTTGCCTGATTCATCAAGCACGTCGACTTCGATGGTCTTCGCGCCACGCACCGGCGACGCGCCCCAGGTCTTCCACGCCGGGGAGAGACCCACGTCGAGTGACTGACGCGTGATCTCTTTACCATCGAGCTTCCACACGAGCGTGACATGCGTGGGTGCTTTGGTGTTTTTCACGTCGACCCAATAGGTCACGACGCGATCGGTGGCGAGACTTGCCACGCCAACAGGCTGGCTCGCGTCGACCTTCTCGGTGAACTGCGACTTGTTGATCGACACCTCGTCGGGTGGACCACGCCGCGTAGCGGACGTGCCGTCGCCGGCATCTTGCGCGTGCGCCGCGGCGACGATCGTGAGTGAAGCGAATGAGACGAAGAGCGAACGAATGATGTTCATGCGTGACGGTATTGCAGCCGTCATGCCGATCGAAAAACGCCGAAATCGCCGTGAAATGTGGATGAATTGTGTGGTTACAGACGCAAGGTGTGTTCGCGTTGAGGCATCTGTCGACTAGTGCTGCGATTCCATCGAAGCGATGGGTTCTTCGAACGCGCTGCTCGCAGCGAATCGCAGCACTAGACGGTCACTTGGGCTCCGCCCAAACCCGAAAGTTGCTCCCGCAACTTTATTAGTGCATCGATTCAAGAGAATCGATGCACTAGGTTGCGTTGA
Organism: Myxococcales bacterium; assembly: GCA_043785265.1. GTDB lineage: Bacteria > Myxococcota_A > Polyangia > Polyangiales > Polyangiaceae > JANYHY01. Next base: position 981 of record JAYVXK010000494.1, read on the forward strand.
TGCAGCGCGTTTGCCTGGTCCTCGCTTTGTGCGCGTGCTCTCGCGTGCAGCCGGGTGAGTGTGCGCCCGCTGCGCCGACGACTTCGGTCGACGCATCAGGCCTGGTTGCTGTTCCCACTTGGCCAGCATTCCCAACGAGCGCGCGCGAAGCCGACGAGACGATCGACAAGCGCCGAACTCGCCCGATCTCTCCAGCAGTGTTCATCGATGGCGCGCTCGTCGAGAAGGCGAGTCGCGATCTCGCGAGCGCGCGCGCAGGCGAAGACGACATCGCAGCGTCTCTCAACGCGTGGATGACGATCGACACCAAAGCGGCTTATTTGCTGTTCGGCAGCACCCACGACTCAGCCATGCAGCTCACGACGTTCACTTCTTTGGTGGCGCGCATGAAGAGTCTGTGGGCAGTCGCTCTCGAACAACTCCATGGCGGTGGAGGTTGGATCGGCGCGCCCATCCCCAAAGATGCCGACGACGAGGACCTCGCAAACTTCTTTGTCCATCATGACGACAAGACGCTCGCATCGTTGCGCGATCGCCAAACGAGGCTGGATTATGCGGCGTGGAAGTTCGGCTACGTGCCGCAGGTGATCGATGCACTCATGAGCGCGCGCGGAGCTGGCGTGATGGCGGTGGGCTGCGATTTGCCAAACGATCTCCGCGCCGCTCTCCCAAAAGACACGGCCGAAGACTCGGTCGCGCACGTGCGTGAGTTGAACTGCGCGCTCGCAATGGAGACCAAACTCGCGTCGCTCACCGCATCCCACTTGCCCGCGGACTTTGCCCTCGACGACACTCCCCCCGCTCCGAGAGCAGCTTTT
>JAYVXK010000495.1:0-1797 GCA_043785265.1 Myxococcales bacterium
CTGTGACGGCGCGCCACGCACGATCGACTGCAAAGACCTCGGCTTCAAGACGTGCGCGGAGGTCGGCGGTTGGATGGGCTGCAAGTGATCGGCCACACCTTCCCACAGTTCAATGGGAAGGTCGTCTGAGCACGTCGTTCATCACCACAAGCAGCGAGTCCGCATGAAGCTCGTCGAATCACGCGCATGTTGCGTTCGCCGACTTCCGCTCTCGTCCGTTACGCGCTCACTTCAACGGCGCAGCGGGTGGAGCGATGGCAGACGCAAACGCGAGGATGTTACCATCCAGGTCCGATGAGTAAGCCACGCGGTGCCCCCAGTCTCGTTCTGCTGGCCCGCCCCGTCGCCGTTCCCGCCCCCGTCGCCGCTTCCTTACGCCACGCGCTCGGGACGTGGCGGCGGCGCGCCGTAGCAGCCAGTGCAACCGCAAACCACAGTCACATCACCTGCATCGACACTGCAGCCGCAGTACCATATCTTGGCAATCCCGGTGCACTGCGCGCCGGCGTCGAGCTTAGGTGCGGTGCAACTGCAGTCCGATGCGTCGCACATGACCGCCACGCCTCCAAGCGGTTGGCAGCTCGCAGGAAAGCTAGCGAAATTGCCTGAGTTCCAACAGTATTGCGTTCGGCGATCGCACGAAGTTCCCCCATCCTCATACGATCCTCTGCACTCGAACATGTTGGTGGGAAGTGCCGCTTCGGTCGTCGCGTCGGGCTTAGCCCCAGCCTCGGTACCACCGCAACCTACCAGCGCGAGGGTCGTTCCAAATGCAAACAACTGACCTCGTGAAAGTCCCGACGCGAACTTGCGTGGAGTGCTCGTCACGACCGCGTGTGCGACTGCGCGGCCGCAAAACGGGCAGAGCGCATCACTTCGTCGGACGTAACAGGAGCAACCCGCGCACACGGAAAAGGTAAGCATCGACCGAGTGTGCCATCAATCATCCGTCGAGCCAATCGCCGTCCCCACGAGCCACGGCGTGCGCTCGCTCGATCTCGCCCTGGGGCCAGTCTTCTTCGATGATCTCGAAGAGCCCATGATCGAAGGGCCTGTCTCCACCGGGCGCGAGCATCTGCAAGCGCTCTCGTCGACCATCACGCAGCAACTGGAGCGCGCGATGATGACAGAACGGATTGTTGCCGCGCTTTCCAAAGAGCGAGTGCGCGGTCCACGAACATCCCGCCAGGCAGTCGTCGGCGTAGTAGCAGCTCGCGCAGTGGCCCCAGAGTTCGCCTTTGCGATCGTCGCGTGTAAACCGTAAGGCAGGGGCGAGTTGCCAGATGTCGCGCAGTCGAGCGTCGCGGATGTTGCCACCCACGTAGGCGTCGCTCGGGAGAGAGGGACATCCCTTGATAGCCCCGTGTGATTCGATCCCTATAAGCACGCGCCCCGCGCCACATGAACCTTTGCGTCCGCCTGGGAAGGTTCCGCGAAGCATGGCCTCATAGGGTCCGAAGTATCCAAGGTTATTCCCAGGCCAGATGCGCACGTCGCGCACATCCGCTCGGGGCTTGATGCGTGCGATCGACGGCATCACTTCGATCAGGTGATAGGGCTCGAGCAACATCGTCGGATCATTCGTGACGCGTCCACTGGCGACCGTGAGCTGGATCTGCCATGAGTGCGCGCCCGCATCGGCGATTACCTCGAAGAGTGCCTCGAGCTCGCGGCGGTTCTTGCGCCCAATCTGCGAATTGGCAGAGACTTGAATTCCTGCAGCGCGCGCGTTGGCCATCGCACCAAGCGCCGATTCGAAGGACCCATGAAGCGCGCGAAGATGGTCGTGAGTGTCTC
>JAYVXK010000496.1:0-1794 GCA_043785265.1 Myxococcales bacterium
TTGTCGGGGCGAGAGGATTCGAACCTCCGACCCTCAGACCCCCAGTCTGATGCGCTAACCAGGCTGCGCTACGCCCCGATCGAGATTGTGCAGCGCACACTCTCACGCTTTGGCCCCGAAACTAGGAACCGAACGCGCCGGCGCAACCTAGTCGACCGGCTGCTCAGCGCAAGTGATTTGACGAGAGCCTCCACACGGAACTGACACATGCCAGAGATTGAACGTCTCTCATCGGCCGAGCGATTTTCCGTCTCCGTCTGCGTCGATCCAAATCGCACCCGTCATCGCGTACGGCGCAATCTCCGCATCGTCGCCGGTGCCGCGCGCGAGCACGGGGACCAGCGGCTCGTGCCCCGACACATCCACGATGATCGCGTCGTCGACATCAGCGAACACACGCAGCTTCGCCTTGCCGACCATCGCGCCGCTGCTCGTCGCCGTGAGAGTGAGCGCTTGCTCGGTGACTTCTTTTGCGTTGGGCACGTTGGGTCCGCGTGCATGACGGACGCGCGCGCGATCGAGTTTGACCCAAGGGGCACACGTCACTTCGACGTTCACTTCGACAAAGCCTCCTTTGGGTTTTGCGATCGCGCCGATGCCGACGCCGTTCGCAGAGACCCGTAAAAATGGGCCGTTCGTGAGCACCACGTCGCGGCGGTCTTTGACGCCTTTGACGAGATCGAGTGTGCGCGCGGCGTCCCACGTGTCGAGGTGGGCGTCGTCCGCGACTCGAACATAGGTGCGCGGATATCCCGGTTCTTGCGTCACGATGCCATGCGTGTCGGTGTTGGCGGTGGCCGTCACAGGGTGACTCGTTCGCAGGAGCGCCAAAAAATCTGCGATGACATTCTCGCGCGATTGCACGTTGCGTCCGTTCCACACTTCGATCGCATCGAAGTTCGCGTCGTAGCCTGGGTCGGTGCCGACGCCTTTGGCGCGATCGAATCCGTATTGGTCGAAATAACCCGTGATGCCCGTGCGCGGATGATTGATCTGCAGGACGAGTGGATGGGTGGAAGCGCGGAGTGCCTCGAAGAGTTCGTGTGCCGTGCGATCACGAACCACAGGCGCTCCGCCGCGCGGCTTGGTCGCGTCGTACACGAGCGGCCACGCATTGGCGTGACCCCAAGGTTTGCGACTCGCATCCGTGGTGAGTTCGTCACCCGGGATGGACACCACGCGATCGCTCACGTGCAAATCGCGCACGATTGAGCCTAGATCGGCGATCACATTGTGCTCGCTCGCGACGGCGATCTCCACGCCCTCGGCCACATTGGAGATCACACGATCGCGGGTGGCGGTAGGTGCATCGACACCCAGCATGGTGTGTTGATGAAAATCTGCCGCCACATAACCGGTGGTATCGACCACTCGTGTGAGCAGACAATGATCGGCGGTGCAGGGATCGGTGAGTGTGCTCGGCGCGATGTCTTGTTCGAACTGTACGAGCGCGTACTCGGGACCGCGCGACAGTGTGATGCGATAGCGACCCGGAGCGACATCGACGAGCATGGCCTCGCTGCTCGCAGTGATTTGATTCTTCGCCGGACCGGACGCGTGTGCGGGACCAAAATCAGGGGACCGCGCGCCGTTGACCCCTTCGATCGTGGCTTTGCATGGGCAAATTACGCGATTTTGACGCCCGTCGGTGCCGATCGACATCTCTGTGCATACGAGTTTGAGTTTGCCCGCGGCCGAGACTGTGAGCTTGCTCTCGGCGACTTTGTCTTTGCTCACTTCGACCACGGCTTTGCCCATGCCCGAGCGACCACCGCCGCCGACATACTCGAGCGA
>JAYVXK010000497.1:0-1793 GCA_043785265.1 Myxococcales bacterium
ACTGTTCATCGCGGACTTTTCGTCGCAAAAAGACGTTCGCAAAGTCGCCAAAGAGATCTTGGAAAAGCACGACAAGATCGACGTGCTCATCAACAACGCTGGGGCCGTGTTCATGGATCGCGCAGTGACGGTCGACGGACTCGAGCAAACGTTCGCGACGAATCATCTCGGTTACTTCTTGCTGACGACTCTCTTGCTCGACGCACTCAAAAAGGCGGCACCCTCGCGCATCGTGAGTGTGGCCAGCGCAGCGCACAAGGGAAACAAGCTGGATTTCGACGACCTCCAAGCCGAGAAGAGCTTCAGTGGGTTTTCCGTCTACGGGCGGAGCAAGCTCGCGAACATTCTCTTCACGCGTGAGCTCGCCAAGCGTCTGCAAGGCAGCAATGTCACAGCCAATTGCTTGCACCCCGGAGTCATCGCCAGTCAATTCGGCAACAACAACAAGGGCCTTTTTGGTTTCGTGTTGAAGATCGGCAAGGTGTTCATGGCGAACGAAGAAGACGGCGCCAAGACCACCATCCATTTGGCGAGCTCGCCCGACGTCGACGGCATCACCGGAAAATATTTCGACAAGTCTCGCGTCGCAAAGCCTTCTGCAGAAGCCGAAGACGACGCAGCGGCAGAGAAGCTGTGGAAGGTGAGCGAGGAGCTCGTCGCGAAGAGCGCCTGATTATTCTGGGCTCTCAACCCATCGTCATTGAGGTCCGAAAACAGCCAGCGTACGTCCTGTGCTTGGGGCATTCGTCTGGTCATGCAAACATTCATCGTCGAACGCATGCGCACACCCGTGGGCGCGATGTTGCTGGTGACAGACTCGCGCGGCTGCCTGCGCGCATTCCAATGGGCAGATCAACGAGACGCGATGTGTCGCGCGTTGAATAGACAGTATCGCGAGGAGATCGATCTCGTGCCTGGTCGCGTGGACGCGCGAGTCCGGCGAGCCATCAGCGCGTACTTCGATGGTGAGTTGAGCGCGATCGAATCGGTCGCCATCGCCACCGGCGGCACTGCATTTCAATCCGACGTGTGGTCGTCTCTCCGACGAATACCTGTTGGCAAGACGATCAGCTACGCCACTCTCGCCGCTCGAATCGGCCGTCCTGCGGCCGTGCGCGCGGTCGGACTCGCCAATGGCAGTAACCCGATCGCGATCGTCGTGCCGTGTCATCGTGTGATTGGCAAGGACTCGACGCTCACTGGATACGGCGGCGGCCTCGAGAACAAGCGCTGGTTGCTCACGCACGAAGGCGCGTACTTCAAGGGCGCGGCGTAGCATGCAAGAGGTCGAACTCGATCGCAACGTTTGCTATCGCGCGTTACGCACGAGAGACGCGCGTTTCGACGGGCGCTTCTACACGGCAGTCGTCTCGACTGGCATTTATTGTCGGCCGATATGCCCTGCACGCACGGCCAAGATCGAAAACTGTCTCTTCTTGCCGAGCGCAGGCGCCGCCCACGAAATGGGTTTTCGGCCGTGTTTGCGCTGTCGCCCTGAGCTCGTGCCGGGGATCGCGGGTTGGCGTGGAACGGCAAACACCGTGTCGCGTGCTCTCGGTCTCATCGCAGAAGGTGGATGGAGCAACGGTGGCGCGGACGAACTCGCCAGTCGGCTTGGTGTGGGCACTCGGCATTTGCGACGACTGTTTGATCGACACGTTGGCGCGAGTCCGGTATCGGTCGCGCAAGCTCACCGAATCTTATTTGCGAAGAAGCTGATCGGCGAGACCTCGCTCTCGATGACAGAGATCGCGTTGGCGGCAGGTTTTGGCAGTGTTCGTCGCTTCAACGAT
>JAYVXK010000498.1:0-1792 GCA_043785265.1 Myxococcales bacterium
CGCGCTCGCCTGAAGAGTGATCGGCGACTCGCCTTCTGCGCGCGCACGACCTTCCATGATCGCAAAGATGGCGCCCGTCTTCGGATTGCGCAGAGTCGCCGACACCACACACGTGGCCGAGGAGCCCTTGATGCGTGCTTCGTTGTCGAGGCGAACGACCGACACACTGAGCACGGCTTGCTTGTGCACATGACTGAGGTCCAGTCGTCCGAGTTCGTCGCGCACCGCGGCGGTGAGCTTGGGAGCCATCGTCGCGTCTGCCGATTGCGGCACACTGACCTCGCCGAGAGACACAGTCTTGCCGTCCGCGCGAACATCGAGTGCCGCAAAAAAAACAGACGCCGCCAGCACGAACAGATGCACTTGTCGCATCGCCGACTCCCTTGTTGCTTGTTTGGCCCGAGCACGCTGCGAGCGGCCCGTGACTTGATCCCATCGGTACGACACTCCCAGCCAAGCGGCCAACTTTTCGCGCCGCTCCCGTCTCCGTCCCCGCTCCCGCTCCCGTCCCCGCTCGCGCATCGGTCGAGCGCGTGCGACAAGAAGGGGGTGACCAATTTTTCGAGACGCTTCGTCGCAGTCGGGATCGGCGCTTGCGCGTGTGCGGCGAGTCAGACAACACAGCAACCTCCGCCGTTGTCCACGTCTTCGGTGGACGCGAACGTCGTCGTCGAATTGACGGATGCTTCTACAATTGATGTGTCAACCGTCGCCGATGCGCCGCCGGCTGGACTGCTCTGCCTGGCGCGCACCTATGCTGGAACGCCCAAAAAAGAAGGCGATCGGTGGGTGCTCGCGCTCGCCGACGGAAAGGTTGTGCCTTGGGAAAAGACACCCAATGAGCGCACCGAGGCGTCGCCGTTCGACCTCAAAGACAATTACGAGACGCCCTATCCGCTCGGGCCGATTCATCCACTGACCGACGAGAACTTCAATCCCGGGCGCGTGCGCGTCGACGAACTCTTCTTTGCGACTTACGGAAAGACCGCGCGCGACATCCAGAAGGCTCTCGTCACGGTCGTGGTCGGCGGAAAGGCATTCGCGGTTCATTCGAAGATCGCCGATCCCCTGCGCCGAGTCGCCGCGCGTCTCGCACCGATGATGTCCAAGGACCCCAGCCTGTCGCGCTTCTTCGTTGCGCCTGGAGGCACGTTCAACTGGAGGTTCATCGCCGGCACAAAAGAACTCAGCATGCACTCGTGGGCGATCGCGATCGACTTGGATGTTGGTCTGGCCAACTACTGGCGCAACGAACCCAAACCACTGAAGTGGACCAACCGCTACCCGCACGCGATCGTCGACGCATTCGAAGCCGAGGGCTTCATCTGGGGCGGCCGCTGGTACTACTTCGACACCATGCACTTCGAGTATCGCCCCGAGTTGATCGATCCGAGTTGCTACCCGTGACGGAGACAGGAGCGGGGACGGGGATGGGGGCGCGGGGGGCGACGGTGCCGGGACGGGTGCGGGGACGGCGACGGGTGCGGCAACGGGGCGGCCAGTCAGTCCCCTGCGTTTGCCGGCTCCCCCGAGTTCGCGCGCTCCTTGACCCACGACGGGTACGCGCCTTCGCGAGTCGAGTTCATGATGTCCTTGTAGACTGGGCGCGCACCACTCTTGTCGCCTGATTCCCAGAGAGCGTTGCCCAGCCCGAGTTTCGCCGGCAAAAAGCGGCTGTTCATCGCAAGCGCGCGCTCGTAGTAGACCTTCGCGTTGGGGAAGTCTCGTTGCTGCACGGCAATGTCCCCCAGGTCGACGAGTGCTTCCGAGTCTCGAGGGTTCTTCTGCAAGA
>JAYVXK010000499.1:0-1790 GCA_043785265.1 Myxococcales bacterium
CATACCTATTCGACGATTCCGGTCGAGTCTTTAGACATCGAGCGACTGGTGAAAGCGAGCGGTCAGCAGTGTGTGGCTGCGGTCGACGTGGCGAAGGAGCGTTTCGTTGTGGCTTTGGGGCCGCCAAGTGTTTCGGGCCAAGTGGAGAGCTTGGTGGAGTTTCGTCACCCGGCGCAGACACGGAAGTTTCTGGACGTGCTCGATGCACTTCAACAATCAGGCGTAGCGATCACTCTGGTGATGGAGCCCACGGGCACGTACGGCGACGTGCTGCGTTTTCAGTCGCAGCAACGCGGCATCGAAGTGCGAGCAGTCTCGGCCAAGCGCGTGCACGACTCGGCCGCAGTATTCGACGGCGTGGCGAGCATGCACGACGGCAAGAGCGCGGTTCATATCGCGCGCCTTCATGCAATGGGTCACTCGACGCCATGGCCTATTGGTGAGGATTCGCAGCGAGCCATGCGGGCGCTGCTCGACATGCGTCGCGCGTTGGAGGTCTCTCAGCATCAGCAGTTTGGGATGATGGAGGCGTTGCTCGCTCGGCATTGGCCGGAACTCGGCGAGTGGATGTCGATACGCTCGCATAAGAGCGCGCTGGTGTGGCTCGCCGAGCTCGGTAGTTGCGAAGCCGTCGCTTCGGACCCCGAGCAGGCGGCACGTCTGCTGCGCCGCGCCTCTTTCAGCTCGCTGTCACCGGAGCTGATCGAGGGCGCGATTGCTTCTGCGCTGAGCACCCTGGGACTTCCGATGATCGCGGAGGAGGCGGAGTTGCTGAGCATGCTGTCGAAGCAATTGGTGAGCAGCCGTGCGCAGATTGCCGATGTCGAGAAGCGACTGCGCAGCATGATGGTAGAGGGAAGCCCGGGCGCGCACATGACCGCGGTCGTCGGGCCCTACACCGCTGCAATCGTCGCCACGCTTGTCGACCCCTTGCGGTACGAAAGCGCTCGTGCGCTCGAGAAAGCGTGCGGTCTCAACCTCCGCGAAAAGAGCAGCGGTGCACACGTGGGGCGACTGCAATTGACCAAGCGTGGACCTTCGCTTGTACGCAAGGCGTTGTTTCTCGCAGTCCTGCGGCTGGTGCAATTTAGTCCCTATGTGCGGGCTTGGTATGAGCGCCGTCGCGCCTACCTTCGTGACGACAAGCTCGCTGCAATTATCGCCGTCATGCGCAAGATCGTCCGCGCGCTGTTTCATGTCGCACGCGGTGAGAGATTCGATCCGTGCAAACTCTTCGACACTCGACGACTGGAGATCAAACCACTCGTGGATGCCGTCATGCCTCCCAAACGGACTCAGGCTCGCTCCACCATACGTACCGCCAAGCGAACCAAGCACACAGAAAGGAATCGCCCCGCGCCCGCCACCTGATCGCCGGCGCCCCAAGACTCTCCCGCATTGCGCGGGGAGACGACTCGCAAAGATGACATCCAAACATTCCTCATGCCCGCATCGCGAGGCACCCGGAGTCATGATGCATCGAGTGAGCGTTTGCAGAGGAATAGATGCCCAACGAAGCGGCCTCCGCGCTGCCTATGAGCAGACGCGCTACTCGACAGGTCAGGCTGACCCTCTGCATTGCTCGCCGTGTCCACAACCCTCGCACATCTCATCGCGCGCGACGTCGTCGGTTCGCTCTTATCGCGGACGATGGATTTCTGCGCCAAGAGGGGTCCGATTTTAGAGATAAAGAAAGGAAAGAAGGAGATGAGCTTGACTACGACAGGAGTCAGAAACTGGGACTAGGGAGCGACCCTGCGGAGGACTCAAAACGCTCGTTGTGGATGGAG
>JAYVXK010000500.1:0-6096 GCA_043785265.1 Myxococcales bacterium
GTGCCTGAGAGATCACCCAAGACTCCGTCGAACGTCTTGTTCTCGCGCACGATGAAGACGACGTGCTTGATCTTCTTGGAGGGTCCCTGAGTATTGGTAGGCGGCAAGGGGAAATCATTTTCGCCGCCTGGGCAGTTCACAGCAGGTGCACCAGCGAGCGCGGCCACGTCGTCGTTCTTTTCGACAGCCGCGTCTCCCTGCGACCAATCAGCCGGCTGCGGGCTCGCGAGCATCGCCACGCCTCCACGCACACCATGCATGGAGTCGCCATTGCCAACCGGGACCTGAGAGAGAAGCGAGCCATTGCCGTGACCTCGCGCGCTCGTCCACATCACATCCCCAGCGGACGTCACAGCGACAGAAGAGGGCCACCATGACGTGGGCAGGCGACCTGCAAAAGTGAGCTTCGCGGGTGTTTGCGACGTGTCGACATTCCATGCGGCGATCGCATTGCGGCCAGCCAAAGTCGCGTATAAACGCTTGTTCACCGAATCCATCGCGAGAGTCGTCGGCTCGAGACCATGCAGTGTGGTCTTCGTGTCGACCGGCATCGACGTGCTCGCGCCGGACGCACGATCGATGACTGTGAGCGTGTCGCCGAACGTGTTGCCCACGACGAGCCAGCGCGCGTCGAGGAAGGCCATGCCCTGCGGGTCCTTGTCCGTATTGAACGTGCGCGTGAGCTTGGGCGCGGTGCGATCGGCCAAATCAAGCTCGACGACGCTGCGCGACGCGATGCGAGACACGAACGCGTACCGACCTTGCGGGTCGTTGGGATCAAACGCGACGTCGAAGGTACCCCCAGCGCCGATGTCTACTTGACCTAAGGGTTTGCCAAAATTGCCAACACTTAGATCGAACACCAGGGCGCGAGAGTCGATCGCCGAGGCCACCACCAGTGTCTTCTTGTCAGGCGACACATCGAGACCGCTCACCCAGTACGGCGCCTTGGCGTTGGTGTCGTCGATCGACTGTGGAAGAGCGATGTTCCGTGCGTCATCGCGCACGAGAGTCTTGCCCGCGATGTCCAGCTTGAGCGCTTGCACGACGCCGTCGTCTGTGGCGACGAGCACGAGATTCGGCCCCGCTACCACGATGCCTTGCCACAGCGTCTCGGGCGCATCGAATCTCACACTCGCGAGCACGGGTGTCGTCCCGCTTCCGAGCTTTGCGGTTTCGATCAGCCGAACCGAGTGCGGGCCATAACCTGCGTCCACCACGAGGGCGAGCGTGGAGCCTGCGATGGGCACGACGCGGACGGGCAAACCCGCGTTGAGTTCTGGCTCGTCAAAAAGCCACTCATTTCCAGCGGACTTGATGCGTCTTCCGTCAGGCAAGATGGTCGTCTTCGCGTCGTCTGGATCGACACCGGTTGTCTTGATCGCATCCAAGCTGGGTGTGCTCACGGTGCACTTGGACGGCGTCGCATCGAGCGATTTTCCATCCCACTTGGGACAAGAGACGTCGTGCGGAACAATCTTCCAATCGTCGAGACTGGGACACGCATACGGTGTCGTCGACTCCGCACACCCAGCGCTCGGACACGTGAACGCGCAGCTCTTGGGTTGCGCGGCAAACTCGAATGGGTCCCCCGCGTCCGGCACTGCGGTCGCGGGCTCGCTCGAGCAACCAAGCAGACCGCTGAACAAGGCGCCTGCGAGTACCGTTCTCATACGCATGACTCTATCATTTGCTAGCGTGCGCCCCCCATGGACAAGGTCATCAAGACAGCGCGTGATGCATGCGCTGACATCAAGAGCGGCGCGACGATTCTCGCCGGAGGGTTTGGCCTCTGCGGCATCCCCGAGAACTGCATCCGCGCGATCGCCGAGCTGGGTCCGACGGATCTCACGGTCGTCTCCAACAACTGTGGCATCGACGACTTTGGTCTCGGTGTTTGGCTTCGCAAAAAACTCATCAAGAAAATGATGAGCAGCTATGTCGGCGAGAACAAAGAATTCGAGCGTCAATATCTACAAGGTGAACTCGAAGTAGAGCTCATCCCTCAAGGCACGTTGGCCGAGCGATTGCGCGCTGGCGGTGCGGGCATTCCAGCTTTCTTCACGCCGACCGGCGCAGGCACTGCAGTGAGCGACGGCGGTCTTCCCCTCAAGTACGCCCCAGGCGGCGGAGCCGTGGCGAAGTTCAGCGACAAAAAAGAGACGCGCGAATACGGCGGACGGCTGCACGTTCTCGAGCCCGCGATCACCGGCGACTTCGCGATCGTCAAAGCATGGAAGGCCGATCGCTTCGGCAACTTGGTGTACCGACACACAGCGATGAACTTCAACCCGATGTGTGCCGCGGCAGCCAAAATCACCATCGCCGAAGTAGAAGAGATCGTGGAGGTGGGCGCGCTCGCGCCATCCGAGATTCACACCCCAGGCATTTTTGTCCATCGCGTGATCAAAGGCGAACGATTCGAAAAACGCATCGAGCGTCGCACCGTAAAGAAGGCATCATGAGCGCACCCAAGGGTCTCTCGCGCGAGCAGATCGCACAACGCGCCGCGCTCGAATTGCGCGATGGCTACTACGTCAACCTGGGCATCGGCATGCCGACCCTCGTCGCCAATTACATCCCCAAGGGGATCGAAGTGGTCCTCCAGAGTGAAAATGGACTCTTGGGCATCGGACCTTATCCTCTCGAAGGCACCGAGGACGCCGACCTGATCAACGCTGGCAAAGAGACCGTCACCATGCTCGCCGGATCGGCCATTTTTTCGAGCGCTGCGAGTTTCGAGATGATCCGAGGTGGCCACATCGATCTCGCGATCCTAGGAGCGATGCAAGTCTCCGAGAACGGAGACCTCGCCAATTGGATGATCCCCGGCAAGATGGTCAAGGGAATGGGCGGCGCCATGGATCTCGTCGCGAGCGCCAAGCGGGTGGTCGTGATCATGGAGCACGCCGCCAAAGACGGCGCTCCCAAGATCCTGAAGGAGTGCAACCTGCCTCTCACAGGACGACGCGTCGTTCATCGCATCATCACCGAACTGGCGACGATCGACGTCACCAGCGACGGCCTCGTGCTGCGAGAAGTCGCGCCAGGATTGTCTGCGCGCGAAGTCCAAGAGCATACGGAGCCGACTCTCAAAGTGGCGCCCGACTTGGGCGTGATGGGCCACTGACCGCGGACCTTCCGTTCAACTCCCGAGCAGCACCTGAAGTAGATCGATCAGCACGTCTGGATGCACGCTCTCGGGCCCCATGTCGAAGCGAGACGCGGGTGCATGCAGCGCTTCGGTCATCGCGTCCGTGCGACGCTCGATCCGTGCGCGTCGGATGGCGTCGCGCTTCTCTTCGAGGGCTTGCTTCTCTGCGCGTTCGAGCCCGCCTTGTTCGATGAACGCGATGCATCCGGTGAGTTCGCGGACGTCGAACCACGACCCGTGCATTTTACATACATCGATGACGACACCTGATTTGCGGCCAAAAATGGCTCGGTTCATGCGATTCGTGCAAACGGGACACGGCAAGTAACTCACCTGCATCTCGGGGGCAGGCAACGGAGGCACGGCGACAGTTGCGACGTGATTGACTGCGGGCTTGTGGCCAACGATCACATGAGTGAGCACGTCGTGATCGACGAACATTCCCCCGCACGATTTACACTCGAAGACACGAACGTCACCAGACTCGAGCGCATACAACCCGCGCGTGCAACGTGGACAACTCAGCGTGGAGGCGACGAGTTCAGGTTCGAGTTCGAGAGAGCCGCCGCAATGCGCGCAACTCGCCGCGGTGGTGGCGACGAGCGAGAAGCAGTTCAGGCAGCGAACGCGTGACGCCTCTTCGCCGCACAACGAACACGAGCGCGCGTCGACAGAGAGCGAGGCGCCACATTGGGCGCACGGTGCGGTCAGCGATGCTGGTGAACGATAGGGGTCCACGAGAAGTTCTTAGTCTATACTGGCGCGCACACGATGACGTCGGCGAAGAGATCTCGCGCCCCGGCGAAGAAACCGCGACGGCCCAGCGTGGCGCGATCCAAAAGCAAGAGCGCGCGCACTGCGCCGAAAGCAGCAAAAACAGGCTCGAACACGCGAAAAGACAAGAGGGGTCCCCCGCTCGTCGTTCTCCTCGAACTCACCCGCAAGCTCGTCGATCAGACCGCGCTCGAGACCGCATTGAGCGCAGTGACGGACGCGGCGATTCAGATCATCGATGCGGACCACGCGTCGATTCGCTTGCTCGATGCATCGCATTCGGAGTTGCTCAGCGGCGCGCGGTCGGGCGCAGGGGCGGGACGCAGGCCGATGACTTTTCGCAAAGGACAAGGCGTCCTCGGTTGGGTCGTCGAGTACCGCGAGTCGATTCGCCTCGACGACACGCGCAGCGATCCGCGGTTCGTCGCGCAACCAACCACGCAGGGCTTCCGAGTTGTGTCTCTCATTGCGGAGCCTTTGTGGAGTGCAGGCGAGGTCATCGGCGTGCTCTCCGCGTCTTCGCCTCACGCGGGTGCGTTTGGTCCGAGCGATCAGTTGATGATGCGCTTGCTCGCCAATTGTTCGACGCCGCCAATCGAACGCGCTCGGTTGCGGCGACTCGCTCTCACCGACGATCTCACTCTGGCCTACAATCAGCGCTATTTGTCGCCGCGCTACAACGAAGAGATCGAGCGCGCCAAGCGCACCGGGCAACCGTTGTCCATCTTGATGCTCGACCTCGATCACTTCAAACGGGTCAACGACGAGCACGGTCACGACGCTGGAGATGTCGCCTTGCGGTTGTTTGCAGATCGCGTCCGATCGTTGGTTCGACGAGTCGACATCTTCATTCGACGTGGCGGCGAAGAGTTTTTGCTCGTGATGCCATCGACGACCAACACTCAAGCGCGAGCGACAGCCGAGCGCATTCGTCGCAGCCTTACCGAGCGGGAACTCGACCTCGGCGGCGGCACACGCATTCGGCAGACGGTGTCGATTGGAGTCGCTACCTGGGATGAGCGCGAGGCACCTGAAGCATTGCTTCGGCGCGCAGACGTCGCGATGTACCAAGCGAAGGAGCACGGCCGCGACCGCGTGTCCGTTTCCCCGCCGCCGAATCAGGCGTAAACCCCGTCCGCCGTCCCCGCTCCCGTTCCCGCTCCGTTCCCGCTCCCGTCTCCGTTCCCGCTTGCGTTGAGCGCGCGCGACTTGCGGTCTAGTCTCCCCGCCCATGACCTCGGCCATCGTTTCCCGACTCAAAGAGGATCGCGTCTTCCCACCGAGCGCAGAGTTCGTCTCGCGCGCTCGCATCGCTTCGCAAGCAGAATACGAGAAGCTTTATCGCCAATCGCTCGAGCACCCAGAGAACTTCTGGCGCGAGCAAACCCTGGACCTGGTGTGGCGCAAGACGTGGGACACATTCGTCAAGTGGCAGTTGCCGCACGCGCAGTTCTTCGTCGGCGCAAAACTCAACGCGAGTGAGAGCTGTCTTGATCGACACTTGAACACGGGAGTTCGCACGCGCGCCGCGATCGTATGGGAAGGCGAACCGGGAGACACCCGCACGCTCACTTATTACGAGCTGCATCGAGACGTCGTGCGCTTCACAGCCGCGCTCGCCGACCTTGGCGTCGTCGCGGGAGATCGTGTCGCGATCTACATGGGAATGATCCCCGAGACTGTCGTGGCGATGCTCGCCTGCGCGCGTCTTGGTGCCACGCATTCAGTTGTTTTTGGCGGGTTTTCGTCAGAAGCGCTCCGTGATCGCATCAACGACTGCAAGGCCAAAGTGCTCATCACGCAAGACGGCGCGTGGCGTCGCGGCGGTGTCGTGCCTCTCAAGACCATGGCCGACAAGGCGATCGAAGAGACGCCCACGATCGAGAAGGTCGTCGTCTACAAGCGAATGAATGAACGCACGCCCATCATGATGAAGGAAGGTCGTGACGTGTGGTGGTCCGATGCGGTCGCCAGGACACCAAGCCCCGAAGCTCTCGCCCGCGCCAAGACTCCTGAGGCATTCGACGCAGAGCACCCGCTCTTCATTCTCTACACCTCAGGGTCCACGGGCAAACCCAAGGGGGTGCTCCACTCGACCGCAGGGTATCTCGCTGGGGTTCATGTCTCGAGCAAGTACATCTTCGATCTCAAGGATAGCGATCTCTATT
>JAYVXK010000501.1:0-6093 GCA_043785265.1 Myxococcales bacterium
GAGTCGGCCGCCGCTGGTTGCGAGCACACCTGCAGCGTTGTCCGCGTAGTCGATGATCTCGGAGGCATCCAAGATGCCCTCGGTCATGAGCTTGGAGTGCCAATAGGTGGCCCATCCCTCGTTCATGATTTTGGTCTGCATCTGAGGGACGAAGTAGATCGCTTCTTCGCGCACGACGTCGAGCACGTCACGCTCCCAGCGCTCGAGTGGGGCGTGTTCGAGCAAGAAGCGCAGCACGTCGCGCTCGGGATGAGCGGGAAACTTCTTCTCGCGCTCGCGCTCCGCGTCCATCTTCTGTCGTTGTTCTTCGAGGTACGACTCGGGATTGATGAAGCTCTCCATGTAATCTTTGGAGCGCAGCCGCGGCACCTCACGCGCCTCGGGCTCTTCCTCGGAAACAGGCTCTCTTTTGCCCAAAAAAGCGGCGTGCGGGTCGATCAAGTTCTCGAGCGACAAACAGTGATCGACGAACTCCTCGACCTTGTTCACGCCGAGTCGCGCGACGTGACGTCGGATGCGCGCGCCGTGGTTGGCCATCTTGTCGATCCACCGGCGATTGGGATCGTAGTGAGCGGGACGCACGGCGGGATTGGTGGTCTGCCCGCCGGTGTCGAGGTCGGTTGATCGAAAACAAAAGTTGTTCTTGAAGAAGTCCACGTGCCCGCAGACGTGCGCCATCACGAGTTTCTGATCGACCAGTGAGTTTCCCTCGAGCAAGTAGGCGTACGAGGGGTTGTTGTTGATCACCATCTCGTAAATTTTCGACAGCCCATACTCGTAGCTCTTGGAGAGCCGCTCGTACTCCATGCCGAAGCGCCAATGCGGAAAGCGATTGGGAAAGCCGCCATACGCCGCGATCTCGTTCATTTGATCGTACGAGAGGATCTCGAACACGATCGGAAAGAAGTCGAGTCCAGCCTCAGAGGCAAATCGCTGAATGCGATCCTGCTCGACGCGGAGGTAATGCGGCAGCGATGTCTTCAGCGCGAACTCGCTCATCGAGTGATGAGCTTAGCGCACCAAAGAGAGGGTGATTCTACTTCTTCGGTGCAGCCGAAGTTGCGGGTGCTGCAGAGGTCGCCGGCTTGGTGGCGGGCGGCGTCGCAGGAGTGGCTGGTGTGGCCGGCTTGGTGGCGGGCGGCGTCGCAGGTGTGGCCGGCTTGGTGGCCGGCGGTGTTGCAGGCGTCGCGGGCTTCGGCGGCGTCACGCCGTTGGTCACGCCCGTGGTCGTCGACGATGCGCCTGTCGCGGGGGGAGCGGTGCCGTCATCGATATGGAACTCGACGCGGCGATTTTGACGGCGCGACTCGTCGTCCTTGTTTGGCACGAGCGGTCGCTCGGGTCCAAAGCCTTGGCTCGTGAGCATGGTCGCCGGAACGCCGTGCGCTGCGAGCCACTTGACGACAGTTGCCGCGCGATCGCCACTGAGCTTCTTGTTGAGTGCGGCCGAACCCTTGTCGTCGGTGTGACCTTCGATGCGCAGCTTCTTTATCTCAGGATGGTCCTTGAGGACCTTCGCGACAGCTTGCAAAACTTCTTCGCTGTCTTTGCCAGGCTGGATCTCCGCGCTGCCCGTCTTGAACTTGACCTGATCCAAGATCTTGATCTGCCCGTTTTGCACGAATGCCTTGGGGCAGCCATTTCTTGCCGGATCCGGGTCTGCCGCACCTGGCTCGTCGGGACATGCGTCGACTTCGTTGAGCACGCCGTCGCCGTCCTTGTCCGCTGGGCAACCGTTGAACTTCGGGTTGTCCGATTTCACGCCGGGGACGTCAACGCACGCGTCGTCAACATCCGCGATGCCGTCTCCATCTTTGTCAGGCGGGCATCCGTTCTTCTTGGGATCGTCCGAGTGCACACCAGGAATGTCGATGCACGCGTCTTCCGCGTCGATGATTCCATCGCCGTCCTTGTCGGAGGGGCAGCCGTTCTTCTTCGGGTCGTCTGACTTGACGCCCGCGACGTCGATGCATGCGTCTTCCGCGTCAATGATTCCATCGCCGTCCTTGTCAGAAGGCTTGGGCGCCGGGCAACCGTTCGTCAGTTTGTCGGACGTGCGAATGCCAGCGACGAGCGGGCATGCATCTTCATCATCGTTGATGCCATCGCCATCGCGATCGAGGACCTTCACGACCTCGGGTTCATCTGCTTTGTAGGGCGGCGCAAACTCGAGCGAGAGAATCACGCGCACGTCAGGGGAGCCTCGTCCACGCGTAAATCCGGGCCCAACGCCAGCGCCCAAACGCACGCCGTTCTCCGAGAGCCAGTGCAGTCCGAGGATGGCTTCGACCGGCGTCGACGACTTTGCGAGGAAGGTGTCGCTGTCGGTGATGCCGGTGCTGGCATAAAACTCAGGTCCGATGAGCAGCTTGTGATCCATCGCGCGAAACCCGATCGACGCCGCAACATTCATTTCGGGTCCGACGACCTGACCACCCCAGACCACAGACTTGTTGTTGTCGCGAGTGGTCGCGCCAATACGCACTGCGTACGCGATGGGACCGAGATCGCCAGCGACCGCGACGTGCGGCATGAAACGCGGCATGCCGTCAGAAGTGTAGTTGGTGCGATCGCCCGTGGGGAACCCAACCTGCGCGCCGAGCCCCATCGTGATTTTGTCGCCGTAGTTGTTGAAGACCCGAAAATCAGCTCCGATTCGCAGGTCACCTTGCGAGAGTGTATTGGCTGGGGCTGCATAGGTCTTGCCCGCCTCGGTGCCTCCATTGCCGTCTGCAAAAAGCTGAAGGGGAAGGTCGAAACCCAAACGCAGGCGATCGGCGAGCACCACACTCGCGCCTAGGTGCGCGATGAGTTGGTTTTTCACGACCGCCGATTGCGCGGTGCCGTCGGGATTGCTCGTCACGAGCGGACGCAAGTTGTATTGCAGCGTGGCTCCGACCGCAGGACGTATCGTGCCGCGAAGGTCGAGCGAGTCGAGGGAGAACCAATCGCTCCCGCGCTCCGCTGGTTCGAACTTGTTCACGACGAAGCCGCCAACCGCTTGCGCGTGCGCGACGCTCTCCAACACAGTGGTCGACGCGAGCCCAGCGATCAACGCGCCAAAGATTTTCGCAATCCTCATGACGCACCACTTAGCAATCTTCGGTCAGCTTTGAACCCTTATTTGGCTAGGAGCCGCTGGGACAGCGGATCCGAACGGAGCGGAGCGACCGCGTGGGGAGGGGACCCCAAAAAGCCGCGCTTTTTTGGGGAGGGGCGGCGCGTGCCGCCCCTTGATGACGAGTGCCGCTATTTTCCGCGCCCCAAGAACTCCTTGATGCTGCCGACGATCGCGTCTTTGTCGCGGATCTCGCTCATCACGACGCGATCGTCCTTCGCGAAGTGGTCACGTAAGTCTTTGATGAACTGTCCCGAGCCGTAGGGGCTCTCGACTTGCCCGTAAGCGAACATGTTCGCGCGTGGCAGGATCTTTTCTTTGAGGACCTCGACGCAAGAGAGCGTGTCGTCCATCGACCAGTTGTCGCCGTCGGAAAAGTGGAAGGGATAGATGTTCCACTCGGCGGCTGGGTAGTGATCGTCGATGAGTTGCGAGCAGAGCTTGTAGGCGCTCGAGATCATCGTGCCACCGCTCTCACGCGTGTGGAAAAACGTCTCGCGATCGACCTCACGCGCGACTGCGTCGTGGATGATGTAGCGACTCTCGAGTCCCTTGTATTGGCGCTGCAACCAGGTGTCGATCCAGAAGCTCTCGATGCGCACGATCTCTTTTTGCTCGTCGCCCATCGAACCGGAGACATCCATCATGTAGATGATGACGGCGTTGGCAACGGGCTCTGCTTGTGTGCGCCACGAGCGGTAGCGCTTGTCGTCTGGGATCGGCACGATGACGGGTTTGTCGGGGGTGTATCCGCCGAGCGAGATCGTGCGTTTGAGCGCCTCGCGATAGGTCCGGCGAAAGTGTCGAAGCGACTCAGGCCCCACGCGACGAATCCCCGTGTAGCGATCCTTCTCGTTGATGAGCTTGCTCTTGCCCTTGTTCTCGATGTCGGGGAGCTCCAGTTCTTCGCCGAGGATCGCAGCGAGTTCGTCGAGGGTGACCTCGACCTCGAGCACGTGTTGCCCCTCGCCTTCTCCCGCTTTGCCTTGACCGCCCTCGCCGTCTTGCTCTTCGCCGCCCATGGGATCGCCCACGTCGCCGTCGCCCTGACCCGCTCCACCCTGCTGTTTGTCGCCGAATTTGAAGCGTGGAATGTCGATGTGAGGGATCGGAATCGAGACCAGATCCTTGCCTTTGCGGCCGATCATCTCGCCTTGCGAAATGTACTTGCGCAGATTCTGTCGAATCTTGCCGCGAACGATCTGGCGAAAACGAGAGTGGTCCTGATCGATCTTCAGAGACATCGCTTCATCAAGCGTATCACGGACCCAGCAACGTGAGAGCCGCCCTAGAACGTTGCAAACCGCTGCAACTCGCTTGGCATCGAGACAATGTGCGTGACAATATCGGAGCGTGGGATCCTGCTGATGGCGAGCAACGAGACCGCGCTGGGCTTGCGAGCGCGAGCGCGCCTCGGGACCACGCTTCGGGGCAAGTACCGACTCGAGTCCGTTCTAGGCATCGGCGGGATGGCCGTCGTGTATCGCGCACAGCACCGCAACCGCGCTGAGTTTGCGGTGAAGATGCTGCTGCCAGAACTGGCCCTCGATGAAGAGGTTCGCAAACGGTTCTTGCGCGAAGGCTACGTCGCGAACTCCGTGAAACACTCTGGGGTCGTGCGGGTCGTCGACGACGACGCCACCGAAGACGGTTCGGCGTTCTTGGTGATGGAGCTACTCGATGGCATGAGCGCCGACGAGCTGTTCGAGCGACGCGGAAATCGCTTGCCGCCGCAGATCGCGCTCACCATTGGCTACCACCTGCTCGACGTGCTCGTCGCGGCGCATGCCGCAGGCGTGGTGCATCGCGACATCAAGCCCGCCAATGTTTTCGTCACGCGCGACGGGCTCGTGAAAGTGCTCGATTTCGGCATCGCTCGCGTCCGCGACGCAGCATCCCTTGGTGCAAGCGCAACACAAACGGGAGTCACATTCGGAACGCCCGCGTTCATGGCGCCGGAGCAAGCGCAGGGCAAGACGCGTGAGGTCGACGAGCGCTCCGACATATGGGCAGCCGCTGCAACGATGTTCATGCTCATGACGGGTTCGCTGGTGCACACCGGTGAGAACGCGACCATGATCATGGTGAGTGCGGCCACGCAGCCTCCGCGGTCGCTCTCCGAACTGCTGCCGAATATCGCTCCTTCCATCGCAGAAGTGATCGACGCTGGCTTGCGGTTTCGGAAAGAGGACCGCTGGCAGACGGCGGCGCAAATGCGCGACGCGCTGCTCGCGGCTTATGTCACGCGTTTTGGCGAGCCGCCTTCGCAGGTTGCCATGGCGGCCTATTGCCAAAGCACTCCCGTGCCGCAGAAAATCGAGGATTCACAAGTAGCGAAGCTGCCCCCGCGCGACGACGACAATGCGACGACGGCCGAACGCACCAGTCCAAACGCGACCGCGAAACCAGTCTGGAGTGACAGCGACAAGCGCGGCGCGAGACGCTCACGCAACTACCTCTTCATCGTCGCTGCAATGGTCTCCGTGGTCGCCGGGCTCGGGACGCTTCTCGTGATTGGCAAGTTCGGCAAGTCTCCATCGTCGGCAACGAGGCCTCTCTACACGACGACGGCCCCGTCTGCGATTGCACCGCTGCCCTCGAGTCTCCCGCAGATCGTGCCAACCGCGCCGATTGCAACATCCTCGATCCCGGCCATCGACCTCAGCAAACCTCGTACGAGCGGCGGCACGCATTCCTCGCCCCCGGTTGTGCACACACCCGGGCCGCGCGCGAGCGCCTCGCAGAAAACTGTCGATTCCGTCACGGCCAATTGCACGCCGCCTTTCACCATCGACGCAGATGGCAACCGCCACTTCAAACCAGAGTGCTACCCCAAATGATAAGACGAACGGTTGCAGCACTTTGTATGGCAGCGGCAACTGCAGTCAGTCAGACCGCATTCGCCGATCCAACGGTGAGCACCTGCATCGAGGCAAACGAGAGTTCGATCAAACTGCGCACCGAGCATCACTTGC
>JAYVXK010000502.1:0-6092 GCA_043785265.1 Myxococcales bacterium
TCGGGCGGATGTTCTGCGAGCGGAGGCGGGGTCCCGACGGGTGGGTTTGCCTTGTGGCTGCTGATGGCGGGGACCGCTCTGGTGATCGCACGACGGCGCCGGCGGAGCGCCGCCATCTCCGCGCCTGCGTCTTTCTCCCCTTGACCCTGCACCCTCTGCTGAATCACTCTCCGCGCGCTCATGCGCCTCAATCCCATCAAACGCGCCTGGATGGGTGGCGTCGTCGGCTACCTGCTCGCGCGCAATCTCGCCTTCAAGCACGCGCCCTCTGCAGCCAACGCACTCATGCGACTCACCAACGTCTCTGGGCGTGGGCGCGGGCGTGATGGCAGCGAGGCGATTGCGTACTTCGAGGGAGTCGCCAACGACTACGAAGTCATCGCTCGCAAGTCTGGACTGACGACGACGGAGAGTCTCTTCGCGAACAAACGTGTCCTCGAACTCGGACCAGGCAACACGCAAGCCATTGCTCTCTTGGCGCGCGCAAAAGGAGCGACGCGCTTTGCGGGCTGGGACGCGTTCGATGTTCTGTCGCGCGATCAGGCTTACTTGAAGGCGATTTACGAACCGTTACTCGCCAACATGAACGAGCCACCGTCGCGCATTTACGAGTTGCTCGACGATTGCAAAATTCACGGGTCGTTCGATGCGTTCGAGTCCCTCGCGCCCTTCGATCTCGTCGTGTCGCGTGCGGTCCTCGAACACGTGCGCGATCTCGATGTGCTCTATCGCGATCTCGCAGCGCTCACGACCGACGACGCTGTCGTGATGCACAAGGTCGACCTGCGATCGCATGGCTTTCAACTGACTCACGACCTCGACTTTTTGCTCTTCTCCGAGCGTGCGTGGCGCGGTCTGACGACGCACATCGGCGAGCCCAATCGCGCCCGTTTTCCGCGATACTTGGAGGTGGGTCGCAAGCATGGTTTCTCGGCGATCTATGTCGCATCGACTCGTGTCATCTCCAAAGAAGACGCTTCGCAGATTCGTCCGAAGCTCGCCCTGCCCTTTCGTGACATGACGGGCGACGTACTCTCCGTGCTCGGCTTTTGGCTCGTTCAGGTGAAGAGCAAGCATCCCTTCGCGTCTCGCGCGATCGAGCCCAAGACGCTCGATCCAGCGCCTCACGCCGAGCTCGCGGACTTCTGAGCGCTGCGTGTCGCGCGCAAGCTGATACGCTTCTTTTCGTGGCTCTCCGATGGTAGGACGGCGCCTCATGCAAGTCGTGCCGCGCGAAACTCGCCAGACGGGTTCTGGGGAACCTCCCCAATCCGACGTGGACACGTCTTCGCTGTCACCCGAGTGGCGTGACTACTTCCAGCGTTTGATTCGAGAGCCGTTGCGCATCGGTGGTCCGCGTCGCGCGTTGCAAGACGATCTCATCCACGCGCTCGCGCTCGCGATCCCGCCGTCGGCCACAGTGCTCGAAGTCGGCGTGGGAGCGGGACGATTGCTCAGAGGACTGCCGAATTCAACGCGGTGGGGAGTCGACATTTTGCCCGAAGCGATCGCCGCCGCGAATGCGAGCGATCCTGCGTTGCATCTCGTGCAGGCCGACGCATTGACCATGCACCTTGGTCGAAAGTTCGACGCCATCGTCTGCGATCGCCTCTGTCACACCGTGCCTGATGTGCAGCGCGTGCTCGAGCAGATGACGCTGCATCTCGAAGACGACGGTCGCATCTTTCTCACGTGCTTCAACTTCTTGTGGTCGCTACCGCTCGCCGTGGGTGAGCGCGTCGGACTCAAAGCGCCATCGCCGCAAGAGAATTGGTTCAGCGAGTCTGCGCTCTCTGATCTGTTCAAGCTGGCCGAACTCGAAGTCGTACGCAGTGACGATCGCATGCTGATCCCAGCTGAAATCCCGGGGCTTGGTCTGTTCAATCGCTACGCCGCGAAGATTTGGCCCACGCGAGTCGGCGCGCTCTATCGCATCTACACGCTGGCTCGCACACGTCCGGCCAAACCGAAAAAGCCGCGCGTGACGGTCGTCGTGCCCGCGCGAAACGAGTCGGGCAACATTCAAGCGGCGATCGATCGCACACCGGTCATGGGTTCGGGCACTGAGTTGATCTTCGTCGAAGGTCACTCCACCGACGACACTTGGCAGACCATTCAGAAAGTCGTGCGCGATTACAACGGGCCCCTCACGCTGCGCGCGATGCAGCAGCCTGGC
The DNA here is from genome assembly GCA_043785265.1 of Myxococcales bacterium. Lineage (GTDB taxonomy): Bacteria > Myxococcota_A > Polyangia > Polyangiales > Polyangiaceae > JANYHY01. The sequence continues at coordinate 2,177 of JAYVXK010000502.1, forward strand.
AAAGGCAAAGGCGACGCTGTGCGTGTCGGCTTCACAGCGGCGACGGGTGAGGTGCTCATGATCCTCGACGCGGATCTCACAGTCCCGCCCGAGGAGTTGCCCAAGTTCTACGACGCGATCGTCAGCGGCAAGACCGACTATGTGCACGGCACGCGCTTGGTCTATCCAATGGAAGACGAGGCGATGCGCTTTCTCAATCGCATCGGCAACACGTTCTTCGCAGAGGCTTTTTCGTTTCTCCTCGATCGACCGATCAAAGACACGTTGTGCGGCACCAAGGTGCTCTGGAAAAAGGACTACGAGCGAATCGCCCAAAATCGAGCCTACTTTGGGGACTTCGATCCGTTCGGCGACTTCGATCTCATCTTCGGCGCGGCCAAGCAAAACCTCCGCATCTTGGAGATTCCCATTCGCTACAAGGCGCGCACGTATGGCGAGACCAACATCTCGCGCTTTCGGCATGGCCTCTTGCTCTTGCGCATGAGCGCGTTCGCGGCGCGCAAAATCACCTTCGCTTGAACCGAAGAAATATGGCCGTCGTCGACCTCAGAACGGATCCCATTCGCGAGACCTATGGGCGGGCAGAGGCAACTCACTACACCTGGCAGACGCGCGGAGCGTTCGTCGCGGAGAGGGAGAGAGAGCTCGTTCGCGCTGCGTTTTTGCCCCTCGGCACACGCGTGCTCGATGTGGGTTGCGGCGAGGGCGCCACTCTTTTTCACCTCGATGCTCCGACGGGCGCGGTAGGTCTCGACCTGTTTGCAGACAAACTCGCGTTCGCTTCAAAAGAATTACCGACGTGCAGGTTCGTCCTCGGCAGTGCTACCGAGCTGCCTTTTGACGACGGCGCGTTCGATCACGTGATCGTGCGCGATGTCATTCATCACCTGCCAGAACCCAAGATTGCGATCGCCGAGATTGCGCGCGTGCTGTCTGCCAAGGGTCGCGTCGATGTGCTCGAGCCTTGTCGCAACAACCCTCTCATCTTTGCTCATGGTGCCGCCATTCGCGTGGAGCGTGGCGAACTGCGATCGACCAAACGCTATCTTTCAGGGCTACTTGCGCCTTACTTCGACGTGAGCGCGCACTCGCGTCATCAGCCGTTGCCAGTGCATCGACTGCTCTTTCATCCCGACATGGGCTGGCGAAGACTGGCAGAACGTCCGCTCGCGCGCGCGCTCGTGTCTGCGTTCGAGGGCGCGATGGGCGTGCTGTTGCCGAAGGCGTGCTGGGCGTATTTGCACTTGCGCGCGACCAAAGCTACGTAGGGCGCCAATGGACGAGCTTCGTTTTGGCTTCGGCAAGAACTGGGACAGTTTTCGCAGGACAGCCCTCGACCCCGATCGTATCGACGAGGCGGAGCGCGCGCTCGTCACTCTGGTCGGCAAAGACCGACTCGTCGGCAAGACGTTTCTCGACATCGGGTGCGGCAGCGGATTGATGTCACTGGCCGCACTGCGCAGCGGCGCGACTCGCGTCGTGGGCTTCGACTACGACGCAGACTCGGTATCGTGCAGCGAGGCGGTGCGCCAAGAGAGCTCCAAAGAGACCCGCGACCGTTGGACGGTGATGCGCGGCTCTGCGCTCGATCCCGAGTTCGTGAAATCGCTCGGCACGTTCGATGTGGTCTATTCGTGGGGCGTTCTGCATCACACCGGCGAAATGTGGAAGGCCGTCGAGACCAGCTTGTTGCCCGTGCGCGCTGGCGGCGGCCTGCATGTGATCGCCCTCTACAACAAGGTGACGGGCGAGCTCGGCACGTTTAGTTCGGAGTCGTGGCATGCGATCAAAAAAGCCTATGTGCGTGGTGGTCGTGCGCGACGCGCTGCGCTCGTTGGCGCGTTCACGGCTTGGCGTGTGTCGATCGCATTGAGCCAACTGCGGAGCCCGATTCGCGAAGTGCGCGAATACAAAAGCTCACGCGGCATGTCGTGGATGCACGACGCGATCGACTGGGTCGGCGGCTACCCCTACGAGTACGCATCGGTCGACGAGGTAGAGAATTTTTTGCGAGAGCACGGCCTCCGCAAAGTCAAAACGATCGCCGCGCCGCACAACGGCTGGGGAAACAACGAGTTCGTCTTCGAGCGCGCCTAGAAGGTGAAGCTGAAGTCCATGCCCTCGGAGTTCGGAGAGGGCGGCGTCCACAGTGCAGAGGACGAGGACTGCTGTATCGGCACACGATGGGCACCCACGATCATCATCGGAATCCCAGCAAGAATCAGCACCCCCGAGACGAGCGCGATGGCGATGACCCCAGTCTGAGTGCTCGATCTGCTGGTGAACCCACCATTGGACGACAAGAGCGCGGCGATGAGTCCGAGCCCGCCAAGACTCGTCATCGCGATGCCACCCCCGAGGAGCGCGGGGCTCGACAGCTCGGTGGTTCGCCGGTCCTCGTCAATCCACACCGGCAGTTGCGTCGATGAGGTCGCCGAAATGGGAGATAAAATCAGTTTTGCATCGATGTCGTCGCCCTCATTTACTGTGACGACCGTCTGCACAGGCTCGCGATCATGCGTCGCGGCGACAATCACATGCGTGCCTGGGTCGAAGCGCCGCGCGTCACCACGTGCCATCGAAACCTGAACGACACCATCGACCGTCACGAGCGCGTCGGACACGGTCGGAAACAGAGTCACGCGAATACGCGGCACGCGAACGGTGAGCTTGGCGAGTTCTGCTTCTGCCTGCTGCTGCGCATCGGCAAAGGCGGGCGGCGAACCGTCTGGAATGGTCGCCTTCAAGATGGCGCGAAGAATGTCGTGCGCCGCCAAGAGATGACCGAGACCCACCTCGCACTCGGCGATGTGCAGCGCGCTCATCGGAGTCTCCTCTTCCGCATAGGCGCGTCGGAACGCGGCGAGCGCAGCGCCAAACTTCCCTCGCTCCTGCAGCGCGACCCCCTGCTCAAACGCGGACCCAGACACGGCGACGGCAGCGGGGACGGCGACAGGGACGGGTACGGGAGCGGGTACGGGGACGGCGACGGGAGCGGGTACGGGGACGGCGACGGCGACGGGCGCGGGCCTACCTTTTGGCTGACTCGAATTCGCAGCCGGTCCATCGGCGCGCGCCAGCGACCCGATGCTCGTCGCCAACACTACCGAGCCGACAGCCAGAATGGTTCGCATCTCCCCTCTCCTTCGCACAGCTCAGTCTGCTCGCAACAACCAAGTATAATAGAGCGCAGGCCACTTTCCTGGCAGGCCGAGATTCTTGCCTCTTTCGAGCGACAAACCGTGCGCGCGAAATTGACGACGAACCTCCGCCGGAGTGGTCACGTGGTGATCGTCGATGCCGTGGTAACCGATCGCGTCGAAGAGTTTGCTCATCGTGCGATTGACGGCTGGCATGCCGAGCAAAAATAGTCCGCCCGCGCGCAACACGCGTCGCACCTCTGCCAGGCCGCGCGAGAACTCGTGCAGGTGTTCGAACACCGAGAAGCACACGACGAGATCGAACGCGCCGTCGTCGTAAGGCAACTCGTAGACACTGCCTTTGCGCAGATCCGCAGCGAGCCCGCGCGACAGGAGAGCCTGCTTGACGACGACCGGATCGGCGTCGAGATCGATGCCGACGAGCTTGTTCACGGACGGCGCAAGCGAGACGAGCACAGCCCCCGCGCCATAGCCGACCTCCAGGGCGCTCTCGAACTTGCGGTCTCCCAGCATGCCCAGGCCCATGTTGATGCGTTCGCGGAACAGGTATCCCACGAGAGGACGCCTGTAGTATTCAATCGGATCCGTTTCGCCGTTCCGAGGCAAACCACGGAGCGAGTCTGAGGTCAGTCGCGGCACGTCGCGCGAAATAGCACGGAAACCATCGCTCATGCAGAGAGCACTCATCGTCGGCATCACTGGACAAGACGGCAGCTACCTCGCGGAGCTGCTGCTCGACAAAGGCTACGAGGTGC
>JAYVXK010000503.1:0-6092 GCA_043785265.1 Myxococcales bacterium
CAGCGGCACCAAGAGGACGAGCTTCGCGACAACCCCAGGCGGCGTGACCTGTCCGGAGCCGTGCGCGAGCGTCAGGGCGACGACGATGAGCAGCGGAGAGAGCGCGCTGAATGCGGTCTTGATTTGGCTCGACGCCGAGAGCGCTCCCGCGTGTGCAGCGCGTGCGCTCGCGCAGGCCTCGGCGACGTCGGCGAACTCGTGAACGGCTTGGTCGCGCGCGCCAAGCAAACGCAGCTCCTCGCCGTGCTCGAGTGTTTCGCCAAGGCGACCGAAGAGCGCGGCGTCCGTCGCTTGCATCGACGAGTAGGCTGCCGAAACACGCTTGGTCGCGTTGCGCGAGAGAATGCGCGAGACCACGAAGAGCGCAACGCCGCCGGCTGCCGCGAGCCCCGCGCCCGAACTCGCGAGGTCGAAGGTCAAGACGGCGAGGCCGAACACGATCTGCGGCAGGTTGGAGAGCACGGTCACCAAGAACTCCGCGACACCCGGCGCTGTGCTCGCTACCGCGACTCGCACGACGTCGGCCCCTCGAGCCTGTCTCGCCGCGGGACCTTTGGTGGTGCTTGCGAGCGTTTCACGATCGCGTGGCGAGGACCTCAGCGCGCAGCGAAGCATCGCTGTACGCAGCGCAGCCGTCACCCGCGCGCCGAGCGTCGACGCGAGCCGCATCGAGTACATCGTGAGCGCCACGGACGCGAGAGTGCCGACCGTCGCTACTGCGATCACACCCGAGCTGCTCCACCCCGACAGCCACGACGCGAGCCAGCCGCTGAGCCCGTGCTGCGCGACAGCAGGGGCAGGGGCGCCCATGACTTTGTCGATCGCAGTTCCGATGAGCGCCGGCGCGACACTGGATGCCGATCCTGCAAGCGCCGCGATGACGACGACACGGAGCACCGCCAACTTGAGGCGGCCGCGAAAATCCGCCGCGATGCTGGTCACCAAGAGACGCAGCGTTTGCCTCATCATCGGTTCCCGTCGCGTTGCACGAACGGTTCACTAGCTTGTCGTGATAGCGTGGGCGGGATCATCAATGGAGGTCCGAACGATGACGCAGGATACTCAATCGGCGTTTTTCTTGTTGCCGCTTCCGGGAGGGAGGGTCGCACGCGTGCCGTTGTCGGAGCTCGAGAAGTTCGTGGACCCCGCACTCGAGTTGTCTCACACCAGCGACAATCTCGCGGCCGTTTCCGCGAGCGCGAGCGAAGACGCCACCGCGCACCACCTCGGCGCGGACGCGACGACAGGCGCGAGTATTTGGCATACCGACTTCGAACTCGGCCCATGCAGCTACACTGACGAGGCTGGTTTTCCACAGTATTCGCTCCAGTGGCATCGTCATCCCACTGGCAGCGAATACGCGGAAGTGTACCGCTGACATGCAGACGTCCACTCTTCTCCTCGCCGCTGTGGCGCTCGGGTTGGCAGCGTGCAGCGGCGCGCATCCGCTCGACCGCGATGGCACAGTGCAAGTGACCGACGACTCGCCTGGTCCCTTGTTTGCCGCGGCTGCCGCCATCACGACGCCGCAACAACGCTCGTCTGCCAACCTCTCGATTGTGCTGACCGAGGCTGGGCAACCTGCCAAGCACGCGTTCGTCGACGTGAGAGTCATCCCGTCTACTGCGCTCACACTGCGCTCGACGGACGGCTCGTGTGTCGACGATGGCGGCTTCTTTCGTTGCACCGCGAACGCCCAGGGCATGGCGCGGTTCGCCGTCGACGCGAACACACAATGGTCGAGCCCGACGCCCGCCATTGTCGAAGTCGTCTGGTCCGACAAGACCAGCGATCACCCCATCAGCGTTCTTCCGCCAGGACTCCCAAAGTCGACGCAGTCCCTCACGCTCACAGTTGGTGGTCTCGCGGCAGGGCAGACGCAGCGCATCCCTCCGACGTTCTCGCTTTTGTCGTGCAAGGCGCAGACGCTCGATCCGAAGGGGACATGGCCAGCGTCTCCCCGACAGCGACCACTCCGCGTGCACGCCAACCCGCCCGCGGGCGATCCGACATCGATTCTCAACGCTCCTGTCGTCATCGAATCGCCGAGCACCGAGGTGGAGTTCTCCGTTCTGCCGGACTGCAAAATGCGCAACTCCACGCTCGCGGTCACTCTCGACGCCTCGGGAGACTCGACGCCTGGGTACGCGTGTTTCAGCGCACTTGGTGGCTTGATCCCGATCCAAGCGGCTTCCGGCGAGCTCGGTTCCGTTGATACCTCACGGCGTCAAATTCAGGTCGACGGTGAGCCGCAATTTCTCTCGGTGACAGCGGTCAATCCGGAAGGGCACTTGGGACAGACACTCAATCTCTTTCAGATTGTGGCTCGTGATGCGCTGGGGCAGCGCGTGGCGATCTCAGTCACCGCAAGCGCCTCGGGAACAGGCACAGTCCAACTCACCCAGTCGACCTTCTTGCTCACCGACGACAGCAATCCTCAGCCGACGCTCGTCAATGTGTTGCCCACCGCGACTGGCGACGTGCGGCTCCATGTTGCTCCAGACCTCGTCCCGAACTTGGGTTGCGATTCTCCCACCGTCAGCATCGTGCCTTGAGGCAACCCCTAATGAAGCGACTGATCGTGCTCGCGACCGTCCTGCTCGGGGCCGCGACGGCGACGCTTTCGTCCGCCCAACCCGCGAGAGCGCCAGCACCCGCGCCTGCACCCACGCCCGCTCCTGCGAAGAGTGATGTTCGCGAGGACGACCCGCGCGCAGCCGATGACGCCATGATGATCGTCACGAATGGCGGCGCACCTGTTGGGGCGACCACCGCAGCTCCGGAGCTGTGTCCTCTCGCAGGTCAACTCTGGGTTCACTACCTCGACCTGCCAAAGACCGATCACGAAACCATCGATCGCGCGCTGAGCGATCCGACTGGGTGGCTTTGCGGCAGGCCAGGAAGCGTCTGCGCTGCAGCGGCTCGGCTCGGTCCTGGCCAAGGTTACAACGACGCGCTGATGGTCGGGATGCGCCTTGCGCTTTCGTATACTCCGTCGGGGATCAACGTGTGGTCTCCAACTGAAGGTCTCCATTACAATCCGAAATTCGTCGGTCATGGCGCACCGAACCAACGTTGGACGGCTTCGCGACGCATCGTCTTGCCGGCGACATCGCTGACCACGGTCGCTCTTCCCCCGCCGAACCTGCTGCAGTGCGAACTCCCACCGCCGCCAAACGAAGGTGAGCTCGAGGTGGTGTTGCGCTGGCCGACGCCCGCTGAGGTCGGCGATTTTCAATATGTCGCGATCGCAGACGAGTGCAACAACGCCGTCGTGACGCGGTTTGCGCGCGAGCTTGCCGTGCCGGTCGAAGAAGAAATGACCGATAGCTGCAACATGAACGCGCTCTCGCACGGGCCGCTCAAGTTGCTTCGTGCGGGCACGACGCTACGAGTGACTGCGTTCAACGTCGATCGGCCTTCGCGGGGAAATGTGGTGTCGACGACGTATCGCGTGAACGTTCCGAACCTCGATACCTCCACGAACGGAACGCGAGCGCCGGTCCTCGTTCCCGACTTTGATCGTGACGATCTGCGTGTCGAATGCGGTCCAAGCGTTCCGGCTCCAATGCCCAAGATCGATCCACGAAATCCCTGCCCGCCCAAACCAGTCCGCGCAGGGCACGCGATCGCTTCAGAGTCGTTCGTCATCCGACCCGAGGCGCTGCGATCAGGGCGGTGCAGAGTGGTGCTCAACACTCCAAGAGCAGAACGATTCGCTGCGGCACCCTTGTTGTTGCACGTCGTGGTCGAGCGCGTCGACTTGCCCGCCGAGACGACAGGCCGCAAGCTCGTCGATGATCGTTGGATCGTCACGCGAGGTGCCAACGAGTTCGTCCTTCCACAGCTGAGCGCGATCGATGGCGAGGCGCGCCTTCGATTGACGGTCTCTTCGGACCCCGCCGATCCGACGGGCGCTGCGATTCTCTTCGCGGACGCAGTGCGCGGCGTGCGTGCTTGGGCAGGCACGGACGCGGCGGGGTTTCGGCGAGACATCGCAGCAGCAAGCATCACGACTGCCCCGCTCTGCGGCGACTGGGACTTTCGTAGGATGGACGAAGTGGGCTCTTGCTTCCGCGCGTACGTCACCGTCGCCGTCATGCTCGCCAACTTCCAAGTCACGCGTGCGCCGTGGGTCGAGAAGCCCATCGTTGATCCATCACTGCCCGGCGGGATCGGCGTCGCGTTGGCGATCGACAGTTACAACCCAGCACGTCAACAAGCCTTCCCACTCGCGTTGCAGTTTGGTGGCGCGTTTCAGCGGCTCACGGCTAGCAAAAATGGCATCCTCGCGTACGTCGGGCTCAACCCCTCGCTGCCGGTGCTCGGATCCGGAAACACCACGACGTCAGTCGGGCTCTTGCTTGGCGCGGGCGTGACTTACATCATGGATTCGGCGGGGCCCAACGAAGGATTCAAACCCGCCGCGTTTGCAGCCATCGTCATCGGCACCGGTCAGTTCGTGCTGCCGACATCGAGTGGTCCTCCTGGGGCTCACTAGGTTGCCGACGTCGTCGCCGCTCGTGGCCGACTGAGGTCCAGTTCCCTCTTTCAGCGGCCGCGCGTCGACACGCCGCCGCGCGCGTTGGCTGCCGTCTGCGGGCGTTCTGGCATCGCCGTCGCGCTGGGAGCTGGGCCTGCGGTCGGGCGGTTGATCCACATCACCGCTGGTTCTGCTTCCACACCAGCGGGAGGTAGCAAGCCGACGATTCGCGCCACCATCGCTGGCGACACGTCGAGTGATAGTCCGATTGCGGCGATGCGATCGCCTACCGCGACCAGGAGTTCACGCGCGTCGTCCGTGAACGCGAGCCCCTTGATTGATTCGGAGGGAAAGAATCGCCGAAGCACCAGCTTGCCAGTCTCGACCTCCCAAACATCGACCTCTGACGGGATTACCCGGGCGACCGGATCGAACTTGTAGGAGCCCTTCATGAGCCCCGCGATCCAGCGGTCGTCTGCGCTGAATGTGATTCGTTCGAGATCAGCTCCCTCGCGCGACGGAAGGGGAAGGAAGCGCTCCTGCTTTCCGTCCGACACATTGATCCCGCCTTCTGTCGCGACTGCGACGTGGTCGCGGCCCAGGGTGATCCCAGACGCTTTGCCTCCGCTTTCGCCCACGACGACTTCCACCTTCGGATCTTCGACGTCGAACACTTTGGCGGTTTGGCAGGCGAGCACTCCCAAGCGTTTGCCGTCTGGGCTCAGTGTTGCCGAGTGCCTGCCTGTGCACTTCAGGTCTTCGGCTTGCCAGAGGGTCGTTGCGCGGTCCAAGTCAGTCACGGCGAGTTGGCGCCCAAAGCGCATCGCCGTGCGCGGCCCCACCGATGTGAACGAAAGATCGAGCATCGTGGTCGGACCGATCCAAAACACCGGCGGATCGAACGACCCCATCTTCCCGGCGCTCGTCAGACTGGTCGGTAGGGCATCCTCCTTGTCAGACTGGGTCCACATCGAGGTCTCCGAGCCGTTTTGCAAGACGGCATGCTTACCGTTCGGAGAAATGGCGATCGCTGCACCGCTGAACACGCGGACGATCTTCCCTTCTGATGTGCAGAGTTGGCTGAGGTCGGTGCCGTCGTTTGCGACGAATCGCGTGCCGGTGAGGTTCCACCGAATCTCCGAGCCGCCGTATCCGCAAGTGGGGCCGACCCGACTCGTGGACATGTCGATCACTTGTGCACCGCCATCGCCGACGACCGCGAGCAAGCGACTGTCTATCGAAAAGGAGACCGCGCGGAGCTTTCCTGCGTCCGTGTGGATTGTCTTGAGGAGTTTGCCAGAGAGCGCATCGAACGTACGCACCACACCCTTGTCACTTCCAACGGCAACGACCAATCCTTTGGAATCGATGTCCAGTCCTCTCGTCACCTCACGGGATAAGTCGAGCGTGACGACGGCTTCGATCTTTGTCTGGTCCCAAACATGGACCGTTCCCGTGCTGCGCTCTTGATACACGACGCGACCGTCGGCTCGGAACCTCGCCAGGCGCACGCCATAAAACGGACGGTCGATCATGGCGATCATCGCGCCGCTCGCTGTGTCCCACATGCCGATGTACGTGCTGTCGTAGGCGAGGATGCGTCCGCCGT
>JAYVXK010000504.1:0-1788 GCA_043785265.1 Myxococcales bacterium
CACCCTCGTTGCGCGGCCCAACCGAGCCCATGTGGAAGCTCATAATTGAGGACGACGAAAGCAAGCGGACCACCGTGCCGCTTACTCGCGACGACTATACGGTCGGGCGCAAAGAGGGGAACACGATCCGCCTGACGGAGCGGAACGTCTCGCGTGAGCACGCGAAGATTCGTCGCGCCAATGGTCCGACGTCGAATTATCAGCTCGAAGATCACCAGAGCTACAACGGCGTCTACGTCAACGGTCTGCGCGTCGTTCAGCCTCAAGAGCTGCAGCATGGCGACCTGATTCAGATTGGTGACTATCGCATCGTGCTGCAAGACGACGCGGCCGGTGTCGACACCGCGCCTGCACAACAAGGCGTCACCACCGAGCACATGAAAGCCACGATCCCGACGGGATCGATGAATCGTGGTTCGGAGCTGATGCAACGGCCCGATCGTCTCGTGATGCTCGCCGGTCCGACACCAGGAGCCGAGTATCCGCTGACTGGCGAGCGCGTGACGATTGGCCGAGCAGAGGACGCGACGATCTCGGTCAACCACAACTCTGTGTCGCGACTGCATTGTGAGATCCACGCGCTCGGCGAAGGTCGCTTCGAAATCGTCGACAAGGGATCGAGCAACGGCGTGCGCGTCAACGGCTCCGACTTGCGACGCGGCATCATCGAAGCGGGTGACGTCCTCGAGCTTGGTGACGTTCGACTTCGTTTCGTTGGCGCAGGTCAGATTTTCTTGCCAGGTGTTGGCGACAGTCAGCAACTCGAAGCGCTGAGCGATCGCACGCCGTCAACCTTGCCGGTCTCGCCTGGTGTCGATCGCCGATCCTCGATCGTGCCGTGGGTCTTGCTCGGAGCTGTGATCGCAGCCGGTTTTGTGATCGGCATCTGGTTTTACTCGCAAAAGGGCAAGACCGTAGACACAGCGGGCAGCGGCACCGTGATGTCGACGAATCCCGACCAGGCAGCACTCGATGCCGCCAAGGCGCTTTGCGATCAAGGCAAGTGCGATCTGGCGCACGACAAGCTCCTCGTGTCGATCCCCGAGGGTTCACCCTTGCGTACGTCGAGCGACTTCCAAAACATCGAGACACGATGGGCTGATGGAGTGCTTGCTCGCGCGGATCGCGAAACGGATCCGATCAAGAAGCGCGCGTTGCTCCACCAAGTGGCGGACTCGCCCACGGTCCCGGACAGTCGCAAAAAGATCGCGAGCGACAAACTTCGCGAGATCGACGCAGCAACATCGACGACTGCCACGCACACCGCGGTGCCCATCAACACTGTGCCGACCAACGTGATCGTGCCGACGACCAACACCGCGCCGACCTACACGGCACCGATCAACACCAACACCAATCCGACCAACACCGCGCCTACCGTCACCGTCAGGAAGCCGCCACCTGGAGGCAGCGTCTTTGCGCAAGCCAGCCAAATGGCTCTCGGTGGCGATCAAGCCGGCGCACGCACTCTGCTCGAGCCGCGCGTCATGAGCGGGAAGGCCTCGTCGGACGAAGTGGGCTTGCTCAAGGGCATCTGCAAAGCGCAGGGCGACAAGGTCTGCACCGCCGGCATCAAGAAGCTCTATCCCTGATCGAGACCACGCTCATGCAGCTTGTGTCTGAGTAGCGCGACGTAGTTCGAAACGTTCGTTCGCTTGTGCATGTATTGTACATCGAACAGATTCCGCGCATGCAAGCACTCGAGGCGTGGTTCGTAGACTGAAGTCAGCACGCCTTCCGCGCGGAGGAAGAAGTCCATGTGCTCGACCAGCTTGAGGCGGTCGTCCC
>JAYVXK010000505.1:0-1786 GCA_043785265.1 Myxococcales bacterium
GCGCACGGCGTCGATCACCGGCGGGTTCGTCGCGCTGGCACTCGCGGTCGACAAGCTCACCAAGACCGGCAAACTCACCAAGCGTGTCTTGCGCGAACCAGTCGCCGCCACGAGTGTTGGCTGCGTGGAAGGTGACGCATTGGCGCTCGACCTCGTCTATCTCGAAGATCACAAAGCGCGCGTGGATCTCAATGTCGTAGCCAATGGCAAAGGCGCGATCATCGAGGTGCAAGGCACCGCAGAGGGCGAGCCCGTACCGCGACCCATGGTCGATCGCATGATCGATCTCGCGCTCGAGGGAATCACGAGTCTGGCTAAAATCCAGCGCGCGGAGCTCACCAAGTACGGCGTGGACTTGGACGCACTCGTCATTCAGTAGCGATCGTTCTCAGTTGGTGGTGGGTGCCAAGACTGCGCAGTCGCGGAGTAGATCCGTCGCGTCTGCGGTGGGATTGGCGAGACACTGCAAGTCAACGCTCGTCACGCCTCCCACTGCGATCGTCGTCGCAGTTCCAAAAGATACCGATTTCGCGCACGAAGGCTGGGCGGCGAGCGTCGCGACATTCCCGACTGCGTTCACGTCGGCTAGCACCGCGAGGACCGAGGGTGAGCCTGTCGGAAACGACTGCGCGGAGACGGTCTTGATGTTGTTCGTTCCGGCGGCCCCCAGCGTTCGCTCGGCACTGCCGTCGCAATTCAAGGTCACAAAAACCTCAGGAGAGTTAGAGGAGCGTGTCTCGTGGATCGACGCGAACTGCACATGCGCCGTGCGGTCTGGGCAGACGTTGGTTTGCGCGGGCGAGCTGCCTGCACATCCAACGGTCATGGCGATGAAGGCGATCGTATGAAAAGAGAGTGAGTGCATGGCCCCACTGAAGCATGCCGTGTGCCGTCGACGACCGGCCTCAAGAACCTGGCTTCTGGCGCTATTGCGCCAGTTCGGAAAGTCAGCGGTGTCTGGCGTGGCTCACCAAGGCACACGCGGATTTACCTTTCACCCAAAGCTTTTTTGCGCACTGCAGAACATTCTTTGCGCGCCACGCGTCTGTAACTTTGATGGCCGCTTCTCTTCCCCAAGCGTTCCATGCGCCGGTCTGGCTTCAACGATTGAACATCCTCGCGGCCGCCTCGTCGCTCGCGGCGTGCACGGCTGTGGTGCTGACCGCACTTGGTCGGCTAGAGGGCGAGATCGCGATCGACGATCACGTGGGAGCAGCCTGCGGGGTCTCGACCTTTGGATACGCGCTGGTCTGGGCGCGGTTGTTCCGCGCTCGCAATCGCTTCCTTGGGTGGTCTTTGTGCGTGCCGCTCGCGGCGCTCAACGCGATCACTGCAATGCTTTTGTTGGTCCCATGGGAGGGCCTGAGCGACGCGCTCGGCGTGGCCGTGGCGAGTGCGACTTTCGGCGCGCTGATTTGGGCACCAGCGTTGATGGTGACTCTCTTCTGCTTCGGTCTGCCGATTCACATCGCACGTCGAGACGCCGAACGTGGCTTGTCGAGCGAGGACCGTGGTGAGCGCACGGTGGGTGTCCTCGCTGCATTGCTCGCCGCGATCGCGCTCGCTTGGGCGAGCGACGAAGTGGATGGTCGCCTCAATGTCGCGATTGTCGTCAGTCTCGGATCGGTTGCCGTCGCGTGCGGCGTCACGAGCGCGGTGCTCGCTCATCTTCGTGAGCGAAGACGACAACACTTCGTCGCCGCGGTTCGCGGTGGGCGCGCAGAGGGCTTTCGACTCGAAGAAACCGCCCGTTTTTCGGGCGTGGTTCGCGTCGCAGAAGTGGGTC
>JAYVXK010000506.1:0-1784 GCA_043785265.1 Myxococcales bacterium
CCAACTCTTTCGCGAGCTGAATTGCGAACGGTCGGTGCTCGGACGACAGGGGCTCAATCTCGTCAAGCGGTGTGAGTTCATCCTCTCCCACGAATCCGAAAGCCCTCTCTGCCAACATGCGTGAGACAGCTGGCCCCCCCCAAGTTTAGTGTAGAGGGCGAGACCGAAGGCCGTCTTGAAAGCATCCGAACAATCCAATCCTCCCGAGACCGCGGTGTCGCCGAAAGCGCGTCGTCGGCGCTTCACCGCCGCATACAAGAAACGAATTCTCGAGCTCGCCGATGGGTGCACGGAGAAGGGTGCCATCGGCGCTCTTCTCCGTCGTGAAGGTTTGTATTCGTCGCATCTTGGATCTTGGCGTGCGGCTCTTGTCAGCCATGGGCAACATGGTCTCGAGCCCAAGAAGCGCGGCCCCGCTCCAAAGGCCCCGGCAGGAAGAGCCGACACCAAGCGCATCGCGGAGCTTGAGCAACAAGTGCGTCGTCTCACCGCGCGCGCCGAGCGTGCAGAGGCCCTGGTCGACATCCAAAAAAAAGTTGCTGCGCTCCTGGGGCGGACCCTCCCCGACGAGAGCGAGCAGCCCTGATGACCACCATCCAGGACGTCTCCCCGAAGCTGGGCGTCTCCGCCGTGTGTGCGGCACTTGGAGTTCCGCGTTCCAGTTACTACCGGTACCAGCGTCCTCCTTGTTCTGGACCTCGTCGTCATCGTCCGTCGCGTCGTGCGCTCTCCGCGTCTGAGCGCGCTCACGTGCTCGACATCCTGAACAGCGATCGCTTCGCGGACCACGCCCCCGCCGAAGTCTTTGCGACGCTGCTCGACGAACATGTCTACCTCTGCTCCGAACGCACGATGTACCGCATTCTCAAGGCGAATCATGCGGTCCGCGAACGGCGCAATCAGCTTCGCCATCCCGCATATGCAGCGCCCGAGCTTCTCGCCACGCGACCCAACGAACTCTGGAGTTGGGACATCACCAAGCTGCATGGTCCCGCCAAGTGGACGTACTACTACCTGTACGTGATCATCGATGTCTTCAGTCGGTACGTCGTCGGTTGGATGATCGCTCACCAGGAGTCCGCCACCCTCGCGAAAAAGCTCATCGCAGAAACCTCCAAGCGACAGGACATCGATCCAGGACAGCTTACTCTCCACGCCGATCGTGGCTCCTCCATGACCTCGAAAGCCGTCGCCCTCCTGCTCTCCGATCTCGGCGTCACCAAGTCTCACTCTCGCCCTCACGTCTCCAACGACAACCCCTTCTCGGAAGCCCACTTCAAGACCCTCAAGTACCGCCCTGGAGTCCCCAATCGCTTCGGCGCCATCGAGGACGCGCGCGCGTGTTTCAGTGACCTCCTTGACTGGTACAACAACGATCACCACCACGGCGCCCTCGGCCTACTCACCCCCCACGACGTCCACTTCGGGCACGCCGCGCAACGCCTCGACGAGCGCGCCATCGTCCTCGCAAACGCCCACGCACTTCATCCCGACCGCTTCCCAAACGGAGCCCCCAAACCCGCAACCCCACACACCGAGGTCTGGATCAACAAACCAAAACCACGTCCCCTCGCGACACACCTCGCGAGTCAGTAAATTCAACAAACCCGTGTCTCATTTTTGTTGTCAGACTCCGAAGGCTAGGCTGAGATCACTCGTATTTCCACACTGGAAAGGGATCGTACGACCGGAAGTGATCGACATGAGACGCGGTAGTGCGCGTGACGCTCGCGGTCGACGGTCAGATGCGCTATCCGCACGCGTACGCGACGTGGCACTCGCAG
>JAYVXK010000507.1:0-6080 GCA_043785265.1 Myxococcales bacterium
CTGGGGCCGCTACGACACCACCGCGACTCTCGGTTCTCTTCGGCGTGACGTGTTCGCAGCGCGATGCACCGTGCCTTGTCACTCCGGTGGGAAGAATGCCGCGGGAGGGTTCGACATGACGGGCGACCTGCACGCGGCTCTCATTGGCGTACCCGCGTCGGCTGCGGCGTGTGTCGGCAACGAGACGCCTCGCGTCGTCCCGGGAGATCCGAGCAAGAGCCTGCTCTACATCAAAGTGGCCGCGAAGCTGGATGGATGCGCGGTGCCATGTGGCGACACGATGCCGCTCGGCCCTGACATTGCGCCGCTGTCCGCGAGCGAAGTGGAACTCATCCGGGCTTGGATCGCAGCGGGTGCACAGGACGACTGAGAGATCACCCGTCGCCGTCGCCGTCCGCCGTTCCCGTCCCCGTCCCCGCACCCGTCCCGGTCCCCGTTGCGCGGTCTCGTCAGTCTCGCTTGATGAGGGTGCCGACTCCGCGATCGGTGAACAACTCCGCGATCACCCCATGGGGGACGCGGCCGTCGATGATGTGAACGCTTCCAACGCCGCCCTCTAGCGCGCGCAGACAGCTCCGCATCTTGGCGACCATTCCGCCTTGGATGGTTTTGTCTGCGATCTTCCTATGGACCTCGCTCACGGTCAGTTCGCTCACCAACTCGCCATTTTCGAGCACTCCGGCGACATCCGTGAGGTAGATCAGTTTCTCCGCGTGAATGGCGATGGCCACTTCTGCTGCGGCCGCGTCTGCGTTGATGTTGAAACCTTCCCCTTCCTCGCCCAGACCCACGGGAGAAATGACAGGCACATACTTGGCGAGCATCATCTCCAGGAGCTCGCTGTTGACCGATGTGATCTCTCCCACCATGCCCAAGTCGCGCCCACCTTCGCCGAGCAACTTCCTCGCGCGGAGCAACCCAGCATCCTTCCCAGACAATCCCACTGCGGCGGCCGCTTTGGCTTGATTGATGAGAGAGACGATCTCGGTGTTGATCTTCCCAGTGAGGACCATCTCGACCAGCTTGACGTCTGCTGCATCCGTAATGCGCACGCCGTCCACGAACTCACTCTTCTTGCTACCAAGCTTTTCCAGAGTCTTTGTGATCTCAGGCCCACCGCCGTGCACGATGCAAGGCCGCAAACCGGCAGAAAGCAGCAGGTTCACGTCACTCGCGAAGCTTGCCTTGAGCGAATCCTTGACCATCGCCGCGCCGCCATACTTGATGACCGTGCGCTTGCCCGTGAACTTGGAAATATAACTAAGTGCCTCCACCAACAGGGCACGCTTGAATCCTGGACTGTAATTGGTGAGCCGATCATCTCTCGACACGACACCCTCAGGTGAGCTGGTGGTGAGCGATGTATAGTCAGCGTTGATCTTCACGTAGTCATAGGACAGATCGCATCCCCAGGACGTCGCGCTCGCTGAGCCCTCCGTCAGCGTCACGTCGATCGATATCTCAGGCTCACGCATCTTGGAACGCAGCGCGACTGGGTCGAAGCCCGTGGGCGCTTCGTACTCGTACACACTCACTCCTTGAATGGTGACCGTCGCGCGGGTCGGATCGACATCGTACTTCTGTGAGCCAGCGCGCGCGCCGACCGTCGACAAGACTCGTCCCCAGTTGGGATCCGCCCCAAAAATGGCCGCTTTTACGAGTGAGCTACCTGCGATCGACTTGGCGAAGTCTTTGGCCATGTCTTGGGTGGGTGCGCCGTTGACCTTCACCGTGACCAGCTTGGTCGCGCCCTCGCCGTCTTCTGCGATGGCTCGCGCGAGCTCTGTGCACAGAGACACCAAGGTGGTCTCGACCTTGCTGTAGTTGGCGTCCCCGTCTTGGACGCAGTCGTTCTTTGCCAGGCCGCTGGCCATCGCGAACACCGCGTCGTTGGTGCTCATGTCGCCATCGACAGTAAGGTGGTTGAAGCTCTCTTCCACCGCGCGCGCGAGTGCTTTTTGGAGCGCGTGCTGCTCGATCACCAGATCGGTCGTGATGAAGGCAAGCATCGTGGCCATCTGAGGAGCGAT
Organism: Myxococcales bacterium; assembly: GCA_043785265.1. Taxonomy (GTDB): domain Bacteria; phylum Myxococcota_A; class Polyangia; order Polyangiales; family Polyangiaceae; genus JANYHY01. The sequence goes on from JAYVXK010000507.1 coordinate 2,031, forward strand.
CATCCCCGAGCCCTTGGCGAACGCAGCGATGCGCACCTCTTTGTTCTGCAAGCGAATGGTCCGACGCGCGATCTTCACGCGGGTGTCCGTCGTCATGATGGCTTCGGCCGCGCCCTCGAGCGCAGGTGCGAGCGCAGACTTCAACCTGGGCGCCGCGTCCTTGAGCTTTTGCACCGGCAAGCGCACTCCGATGACACCCGTCGACGCGCTCAGAACACTGGATGCTGGGACGTCGAGCACTTCCGCGAACGCCGCATGAATCGCCAGCACATCCTCCTCGCCACCCTTTCCGGTGAGTGCGTTCGCGTTCCCACTGTTGGTGACGATCGCGCGAATTCCGTCTGCGGGTAGGCGCCGCGCCGCGTCGACGACGGGGGCTGCACGTGCACGATTGACCGTAAAACAGCCTGCCGCAACACACGGCACCTCCGCAAAGACGAGCGCCATGTCTTTGCGTACAGCCTTGATGCCCGCGTTGACTCCAGCGTATCGAAAACCTCGCGGAACATTGTCCATGGTGCCCACTCCAACGACTTAAGGTGCGATGCGGCTTAGCTCAGCGAGTCCGAGTGTCTCGCTGATGCCGAGCGCGAGGTTCATGTTCTGCAACGCTTGTCCCGCCGCACCCTTCAGGAGATTGTCGATGGAGCAGACGATGACTGCCATGCCGTCGTTCGCAGTCGCGCCCACATGAGCAAAGTTGGTCCCTGCAGCCGCGTGGATGGAGACCTCTGACGCATCCACCACGCGCACGAAGGCGCACGAACCATAAGCATCCACGAGGCGATCCCTGAGGTGCTTGGCGTCCACACCAGGCCGCGTGCGCGCGTAACAGGTGACGAGAAGCCCGCGAGAAATAGGCACCAAATGCGGCACGAACGCGAAGCTCGAGAGGACAGACTTGGTTTTTCTGCCGAGTGCGTTGACGATCTCAGGCGTGTGCTGGTGACGGAGGATCTTGTACGCGCGCAGATCGTCATGCGTCTCGACGAACGAGTAGTCTTCGGTCGCGCGTCGACCTGCACCACTGACTCCGCTCTTGCCGTCGACCACGATCCCGCCCGCTTCGACCAGATCGCTCTCGAGCATCGGCGTCAGTGCCAAGAGGGTCGCCGTCGCATAACAACCAGGATTGGCGATCAATCGGGTGTCTTTGGGGGCGGCGCCAAACAGCTCAGGCAATCCGTAAAAAGCAGAGGCGAGGTGACTCGGTGATGGATGCGCGAACCCGTACCAAGTCGGATAGTCCGCGGAGTCGCGCAGACGAAAGGCGCCCGAGAGATCGATCGTGAGCTTGCCGCTTTCTGCCACTTGCGGTGCGAGAGGCGCAGAGACTTCTGCAGAGGTCGCGAGAAAGATCACGTCTGCCGTTTTTGCAAGATCGAGCGCGGCCTTGTTGGGAGAAAACGTCAAATCAGGCGAAAAGAAGCCGCCGAGACGATCTCGCACGTGAGCTCCCTCGTGTCGGTCGCTCGTCAAAAATGTCAGCTTCGAGTTTGGATGGGATGCGATCAGACGCGCGAGCACAGCGCCGGAATATCCGCTCGCTCCGACGATGCCGACCCGGGTAACCATGGGGTCACTCGTAGTAATCGATTCGCCGTCTCCGCGTCGAGGGGTGTGGCGGGAGAGCCTCCGCATCGTCGTCGGCGGACGCATCGGGTGCGGCGTCGTCGCCACCATCCGGGACCTGTAACTCTGGATCGGCGAGACACCCACCCGCGCGACACATCTCGCGGTCACCGCAGTCGAGTGCAGTTCGGCAGTAAGCGCATGCGCCCGACACGCAGTAGTCGTGTTTGCCGGCGGTGGCGCAGTCGCCATCCGTGTTGCAGCGCGGATATTTGGGCTTGCCGCTGCACGCCCACGCGAGCAACGCGATCGCCGATATGGCAACGATAAGCCGGTTTCGGAGGCTCAAGACCCAACGACTCGGTTACGTCCGGATTCTTTCGCGCGATACAGACGCTCGTCTGCCAGAGCGATGAGCGCCTCTCGCGTGACGGGCTTCTGGCAACACGCCAAAGACGCCACACCCAAGCTCGCCGTCACGACGATGGAGATGCCTTCGAACTCGATCGGCGTCGCAGCGACTCGCGCCCGCAACCGCTCGGCCATGCGTAGTGCCTCTTCGAGACTCGCACCTCGCGCAACCACGACGAACTCCTCTCCACCGTAACGACCGAGCACGTCTTCTGTTCGCAGCGCCTTGCCCATGGACTCTGCGACTGCTCGAAGGACCGCGTCGCCGGCTGGATGTCCATGGGTGTCGTTCACGAGCTTGAAGTGATCGACGTCGATCATCGCCACCGATAGAGCCGTGGAATGTCGATTCGCATAAGCGAGCTCTGCGTCGAGTCGTTCGTCCGTGTGCTTGCGATTGAACAGACCCGTGAGCCCGTCCTTCATCGCTGCGTCGTAGACACGACGCAGCGCGAGGTCTTCCTCTTCGGTGACCAGAGAGAATCGAAACGACAGACTCGTGCCGAGTTGCACACGTGCGCCGTCCTGCAATTTGCCCACTTTCGCGACGCGTTGATCGTCGATGAACGATCCATTGGTCGAGCCTTCGTCTTTGAGCATGTACTCGCCCGCGACGAACACGATCGTCGCGTGCACGCGCGAGAGACTGCCGTCGGCAAACGCGTAGGTGCATCCCTGGTCACGGCCAAACGTGACGAACCCCGTGAGAGCGAGCGGCAGAATGCGCCCGGCTTCCGCCCCAGACAACGCCGTGAGCACTGCAAGATTGCGTTTCGCGGGCCCGGCAGGCTTCGCGATGAACGTCTTTGCCTCCGACATGGACGCCATGGTTCAGGTCTACGCACGCGACGTCAAGCACGAGGATGCCCACACTCGCGTTTAGGTCCCAACGACTTGGTTCCGACCCGCTGCCTTGGCGCGATATAGGCGTTCATCTGCCAGAGCGACGAGCGCGTCTCTCGAGACCGGCTTGCTGCAACAAGCCACTGACGCAATGCCGAGACTCGCGGTGATGGCGATCGCGGTGTCATCGAACGCGATCGGAGTCGACGCGAGTTTGACGCGCAGTCGCTCGGCCATCAGTCTGGCTTCTTCGAGATTCGCCCCTCGCGCGATCACGAGGAATTCTTCGCCGCCATATCGACCAAGTACGTCGGTTGCGCGAAGTGTTTGCAGCATCGACGTAGCCGCGAATCGAAGCACGGCGTCTCCTGCCGGATGCCCATGCGTGTCGTTCACGCGTTTGAAATGATCGATGTCGATCATGGCAATCGAGAGCGGCGTGGAGTGTCGCATGGCGTAGGCCAGCTCCGCGTCGAGTCGTTCGTCCGTGTGCTTGCGATTGAACAGACCCGTCAACCCGTCTTTCAACGCCGCATCGTAAACACGCCGCAATGCGGTCTGTTCTTCTTCGGTGACCAGCGAGAAGCGAAACGACAAACTCACTCCAAATTGCACACGCATGCCATCTCGTAGCTTGCGTGCTTCACCGATTCGCTCGTCGTCGACGAACGTGCCGTTGGTCGAGCCCTCGTCCTCGAGGACGTACTCTTCTCCGACGAAAACAATCTTGGCGTGCACACGCGAGAGGCTACCGTCGGCAAACGAATAGGTGCACCGCTCTTCGCGTCCGAAGGTGACTTCGGTATTCAGAGAAAGCGGCAAGACCCGACCTGCGTCAGCCCCAGACAAGGCGATCAGCACCGCGCGATCTCGCCTGGCTTGCTCGATACCCACGGGCACCTTCCGTAGGGTCGTTACCTCCTCCACCTCCGCCATCTGACCATCGTTCAGGCGTATGCGCGCGCCGTCAAGCGCTAGCAGGGCAACGGCGCGTGCGAATGTTCGTCTTCAGGCGCGCAATGTCGTCTGCGACCGCTTGAGCTACATCGCCTTTGCCACCCGCTGGAACTTCGAGGTCCATCACGAGATAGCCAATCGCTGCGTCCGTCGCGAGCACTTGTCCGCGGATGTTGCCGCCGCGCTCGCTCACGATGTGGTTTACGTCGCCGAGAACGCCGGGCACGTTCTTGTGAACGTTCAAGATGCGATGCATGCCCTTCGCGA
>JAYVXK010000508.1:0-1781 GCA_043785265.1 Myxococcales bacterium
CATTGGCTGGATTGCCGTCGCCACCACCACACGCCCACAACAATCCGCCAGCAGACGCCGCGGCGACGACGCAAGAGAAGAAGGTTATTTTGTTCACGTGATTATCTCCCCGTCACAGGGCTACCAATGCTGGCAGACCCCCATCGGAAGTTGTCGACATTGACCGCGGAGTCGAGGATGCCGTCGCCCTCGTCAAAGACGATGAAGCTGACCGTGATGGTCTCACCGGGATCGACGGGAGCGGTTGTTTTTAGCCAGTTCGTGCCGCCGCTGCCCTTGTTCAGGTTGCCGACGGTCAGGCTGGTTGCACCGTACTTGATCTCGTAACCCGTGCCGTTGAGCGTGGACAACGGTTGCGTGCACGTGTGCGTGTAGCCGAGATTGTCACCATTGGTGACGTCGTTGCAGGCAATGAAAAACGAGTTGTTCACGTTGATGCGACCGCCGTTGGGATCGAACGCGACTTGGAAGGGGGTCTTGTATTTGTTGGACGTGAGCATCGCTAGGAAAGTGTCGTTGTACCCACGGCACGCATACGCGGGATACTCCATCGAGAAGAAGTTGAAATCGAAGGTGAACGACCCCGCGTTGATGGGAACCACCAAGGTGAGTCTGACCTCTGTGTAGTCGTGAATGGCGACGAGACTCTCGTCTTGACCTTGGCCGCACGGGTTCTTGTTCTGGATGGCGGTGAGCGGGTCAGGATGTTTGAAGGTGTTGAAGAGGTCAGTGCCGTCGCCAGGTCTGTACTGGGGGTTGTCGGTGAGGTCGTCTGCGATTCCTGTCGAGAGGAACGCCATGTACGAACCGATGTGCGGCGAGAAGCCGGTGCCCATGTGGTTGGTGACGCGTTTGGAAAGCGACGGATTGGGGCCATAAAAGACAGCTTTTTGGACCACTTTGCACTTCTGGTTGTCGCAAACATCGACCGCAGACGCGTAGTCTGTGGCCTTCGTGCTGTGACCGGACGAAAGACTGCCGTCACACACGATTCGGTTGTCGATCGCGCCATCGCAGTCGTTGTCGATGCCGTCCGACCCGACCGTGTCACCCGAGGCTTTGTCGGTGTCGAAGGCGCAAGGGTTGACGAGAGAGTCGTTGTCGTTGCAGTCACCATTGCAGGTGGTCCAACCGTCTTTGTCGTCGTCGAAGCAGAGGTTGCCGTCGCCCTTGGAAAAGCCATCGAAGTTGAACGCGGCGTCCCCTCCGTTGCCCGCTTCGTTGGTGGGAGAACCATCATTGCCTGGCGTGATGACGTCTTGACCGCCGCTGCCGTCTTTGAATGGCGAAGTGGTGTCCGCGGTGCTGTCGGGTCCGCCGTTCTGACCGCTGTCGGTGTCGTTGAATCCAGGTTTCGAATCACCACAGGCGCCCATGGCACCCAGAGCGAGGACGATTGGCCACGCAGTGCTCAACGCGAATTTTGCTTTTGTCGCCCCGGAGTTGCTTCGCATTCTCATCGCACCCTCTATCGTTGCAGCAAGCATCGCGTCGTGCGCGAGGACAGGCCATGACCAGCCCACCATCAGACTAACAGAGACTGAAAAGCCGTAATGATTTTTATCAGCGCAATCTTGGGCGCATTTATGGGCGCGGGGGCGCCAGTTGGGCTACGCACGCGCTGTGGATAATCCCTCGAAGAACGCCTCGCGCGGCCCGCTCGTAACAGCTGCAGACGTCAAGAAGTCGTTCATTCACATGGGACGCACGCTCGAGGTGCTTCGAGGCATCGATCTCAACATCTTCGAGGGAGAGATCGTCGGCGTCGTTGGGCCCTCGGG
>JAYVXK010000509.1:0-1780 GCA_043785265.1 Myxococcales bacterium
GACACACTGCGACAGGTTCGGCGCCACCGTCCGCGCACGCGAAGACGGCGCCGCCCGCACATCGAAAGCGGGTGCCCTCCCCTTCACATCGAGCGGCCATCGGCGACATCGGCAGTGTCGAAACGTCTGCGCTCTTCGGGGCGCATGTGCGGCTCGCGTCATTGGACGCGAGCGTGACGTCGTCGATCACACATCCGATCTCGCATGTCGCTACGTTCACGAACGGACAGTCGCATGCGTGCGAATTGTCGGGCGTCGCGCGGCACCCCAACGGAATCGAAGCCAGTTTGGAGACCTGCGCCACGCCTCCGTGACACCGAACGAGACCATCCGAACAATCCATCGAGCTGAGTGCAGTCACGCGTGGATCGCTCGACGCTTGCGGTGGCGCGCCTTGCTCCAATATCCAACTCGACAGACAGCCGCGTTGGCAGCCGCTCACGAGGAGCGCAAGGCCCAGTACCCACGTCGCGCGGCGCATTAAAAAGAGCTTAGCTCGGGACGCAGTTCCAGGACTGGACAGCGCCCGCGCCCGAGAGTCATACTCGGGCCATGAGTGAGCAGCGCTACGAGTCGTTCGAGGAATTTTGGCCCTTCTACGTGCGCGAGCACTCGAGCAAGACCAATCGCACACTCCATTTCATCGGATCGAGCCTCGCGCTGGGCCTGCTGGGATACGGCATCGTTGCGCGTAAGGCATGGCCGTTCATCGCGGCTCCCGTCGCAGGCTACGGCTTTGCTTGGGTGGGTCACTTCCTCGTCGAAGGCAACAGACCGGCGACGTTCAAGTATCCCGCGTGGAGCCTCATGGGTGACGTCAAAATGTGGCGCATGATCGCCAGCGGCAAGATGGACGCAGAAGTCGAGCGTTGCCTGCGCGAGCATGAATCAAAAGCCGAGACGACGAACGGAACCGCCCACTACGCCGCCGAGTGATCACGGCGTCAGTGTGATGTTGCCTTCGCCAGACTTGCACGCCTCGCCATAGTCGCCCTTTTGCGTGCTGCGAAAACAAACGCCCATGGCAGGTGCGGTCACCGACTTGAAGCCAAGTTTGGAGATCGTGAGCGTGCACTTGCCAGCAGCCGACGCTCCACCCACGCCGCCAAAGACGAAGTGCCCGGTGGCGTCTACCGTTTGCGTTTCGGGTGTGCGCGTAGAGGGACTTGGCCATGTCAATGTCACCAACGCGCCTGAAATAGGCTTGTTGGAGGAATCGACGACCGTGCCTTCGATTCTGTAACCAGGATCGCACGCGCTCAGCCCAACGAGCACGAGCGCGGCGATCGCGTGGCGCATCAGCTCTCGATGAAGCTCTTGAGTTGCTTGCTGCGGCTCGGATGACGCAGCTTGCGCAACGCCTTGGCTTCGATCTGGCGAATGCGTTCGCGCGTGACTTCGAAGTCTTGACCGACCTCTTCGAGAGTGTGGTCGCTCTTCTCGCCGATGCCGAAGCGCATGCGCAGGACCTTCTCCTCGCGCGGCGTCAGCGTCTTGAGGACACGACGTGTTTGCTCGGCCAGGTTCATGTTGATGACGGCTTCTGCGGGCGAGACCACGCTCTTGTCTTCGATGAAGTCACCGAGATGCGAGTCTTCTTCTTCGCCGATGGGTGTCTCGAGGCTGATGGGCTCTTTGGCGATCTTGAGGACCTTGCGGACCTTGTCGAGCGGAAGCTCCATCTTCTCGGCGATCTCTTCGGGGGTCGGCTCACGGCCGTACTCCTGCACGAGATAGCGTGAGGTGCGGATCAGTTTGTTGATCGTCTCGATCATGTGCA
>JAYVXK010000510.1:0-18226 GCA_043785265.1 Myxococcales bacterium
CGACAACGCGATAGCGCCCTAGAAAATAGGTGCCCACGCCAGACTGCGACTGACTCGCGGCTTGCTGTGTGGGATTGGGTCGAGGGCCTTGCAAAAAAATCTCCTAATTCGCCTGCACGCGGGGAGCGCCGATGTTCACGTCAGTCGGCGGTTTGAGTGCGAAGTAGAGCCCAACGCCGCCTCCTGCAGCAAGCAAGGCGCCGCCGATGAGATAAGGCCACGGACTCTTCCAAAAACTACCGCTCGCGATGGGTTGGTCGGTGGTGGCGACAGCTGGGACGCCGCGCACGAGCACGCGCGTAGCGTTGGTCGCGAGCTCGTTATCGTGTGCGTCGAGCACTTGAACCGTCACGTCCAGCGACGCGCCTGGCAGAGTCATCGACGCGGGCACGCGAAAGTGCACCGCGGACTGTGGAGTCTCCTCGAAGCGATAAACCTTGGACGTCGACGGATCGCGCACGAACAGGCCGACTCGAGAAATCAGCGCCATTTGTGCGGCGTCGAGGTTGACCGTGATGGCAAACGCCGTCCCCGCTTCGACCTTGACCGGTGAGGTCAGATCGATGGTGAGAGTGACGGCTCGCTTGCGTTCTTTGTCGGCGATCGCAGTCGCTTTTTTGCCGGCTTCAGGTGGCACGACAAACGCGGGATCGATCACGGCAGCGATGTGAAACGCCGCTGCCGCGCGGTCCTTGTGACCCGTGATGTAGTGTGCGGCGCCGAGGTGCGCATAACACTCGACCGTCTCCGTTCGCGTGAGACCGCCGCGATCGAGCGCTTCTTGATAGGCCGTCTCGGCGACGTCGAACTCTGATTGAGCCCACGCCTCGCGCGCCCGTTCCAGCGCAGCGCCGCCATTCACCAAGGGTGCTGGGCGTGCATCCACCGTGCTGGCGACGAGCGAAAACGCTAGCGCAGCGACGAGCGCTCGAGAGCGGTGTCGGCCAAGGGATGTTTGCACGGCAATCTAGCGTATCGACCCAACCGGTCGCACGCAACGGGCACGCAATATCGAGGCTGAAATTCAGGGGAAAGGCTGTGCAGGACGCCCGCGTTGAAACAAGAAATCGAAGCTGCCCGTGAGGTGCCCGCGGCATCGCGGTGGCACACCAGAGGCAGGACAAACCTCGCGTGGATCAGCGAGGTACACGTCGAAGGTGGCTGCGGTGCGTCGACGCGCCACGTCGCTTTCGTCCGGGTCGCCGTCGAACAACTCGGTGAACGTGATGGTGCTTTTCCCCATCATGGGAGACGGACCAACCGCGCCCGCGTCAACCGTTCCGCCGTCACCCGCGCCCGCCTCGCTCGAGCACATCGGTCGATCGACAGCGGGAGGGCCACACTCTGATTTCTCGTTGAGCGTCACGGCGCGCATCGCGTACAGGGCTGGAGTGGCGAGCCGACAAGCACGCTGCAAATAGAGGGCAAAATGAACCAGCGGCGGGTTTGGGTCGGCCACGACGGGAACGCCAGGCGCGACGACCGCTGGTGGCAACGCGACCTCTAACGGCTTGCCGAGAAAGTTCGCGCGGATGGTCGACACGTCGTCGACGAGCACTGTGATGCCATCAGAGAACGCTTCGTAGTCACCCCCGCTTTGGATCCGAAAGAGGACTTGCGAGCGATACGGAACCGCAGCGAAAAAGTCCGGCTGCAAGTTGAAGCCGCCGCTCCAGCACTCCGTCACGTCGAGAGTGCCCGTCACCGTGCCCGTGCCTGTACCGAGTGAGCACGAGGCGACGCTCGGAACGACGAACCCTGCGAGCACGAGAGCGAACAACACTCTCAAGGCGAGGCCTCTCCGTGAGCGCGAGCCACGACGCGATCGACCTGTGTGATGCGGCCGCCACCGAGAACGCGCTCGCCATCGTAAAAGACAGCGACCTGACCTTTGGTGACCGCGCGCGTGGGCTCGGCGAACGTCAGGCGAGCGCCACCTTCGATGGCCTTGATTTGTGCCGGTGTCCCGCGATGCCTGTATCGTACACGTATCGTCGCGGGGCGCGGCAGCGACACGCCTGGAGCAAGGATCACGTCCGCGACTTCTGCGGATTGGCAAGCGAGCGAGTCTTCTGCACCAAGATGCACCGTACCCGACTCGCCATCGATGTCGCTCACGAACGCGGGGACGCCGAGAGCGACGCCGAGCCCTTTGCGTTGACCGATCGTGAACCGGTGAATGCCTTCGTGCGATCCCACGACACGTCCGCTCGCATCCACGATGGGACCAGGTCGCAGCCGACCCTTTGCGCGTTCTTCGACGAACTTGGCGTACGCGCCTTGTCCGTGCCCCACGAAGCATAGTTCCTGACTCTCGCCTTTGGTCGCGCCAACAATCCCGCGCAAAATAGCCTCCGCGCGCACTTCGGCTTTCGTGCTGTCGCCGAGCGGAAAGAGCAGTCTCTCGAGTTGCTCGCGGGGCGTCGCATACAAAAAGTAGCTCTGGTCTTTGGTGTCGTCGCGACCGGTCGCTAAAAACGGAACGTCGCCGTCGTATCCAATGCGCGCATAGTGACCCGTCGCCACCTTCGTCGCGCCCAGTCGATCGGCGATCGAGAAGAGTTCTTTCAGTTTGACGCCGCGATTGCACGTGGTGCACGGACTAGGCGTTTCGCCTGCGAGATACGCGTCGACGAACGGCTCGACCACAGTGCGCGCGAAGAGTTCGCGACGATCGAACGCATAGTGCGGAAAGCCGATCACGTCTGCGTTGCGACGTGCGTCGTATTGATCTTCGGGTGCACAACAACGCGCTTCGTTCGAGCCGTCGTCGGGGTAGTCCCATAGATGCAGAGTACAACCAACGACGTCGTACCCCTGCTCCACCAGACGCGCCGCGGCGAGCGAGGAATCGACCCCGCCGCTCATGGCGATCAGCACACGCTCTTTCACGCAGTTGAAGTTACGCGATCATTGGCCTTGAATCACGGTCTTCACGCCGCTCGACGCACGATCCACCAGCTTTGCTGCCAGATCGACCGCTTCGCTGTAGCGATAGACGCCGGCTTGCAACGCAAGCAACTCGGTGGCACCGAGATCGCGTCCCGCAGAAGTAGCGGCGATCGCGTTCTTCACGATGTTTTCGCCCTTTTGAACTTCGTCGCCGAGACTATGCAAGAGCCTGGAAAACGCAGACGGCGTCGTAGCGTCGACTCGCTGGACTGCGGGGATGGAGACGGGTTTAGATGGTGGTACGGGCGAACGCTCGCCGACGCGGATGGGCATGACGACTCCTCTGTTGGCCACTCATCGACCGGACGGGGAGACAGTTGCCTAGATTGCGCCTTCTTTTTTTAAAGTCTTCGTGACCGCCTCGATGGCGCGCGCGTGCAGACGACTCGCCCAACTCTTCGACAAGCCAAGCTCCTTGGCGACCTGTTCGAACCTCAGTCCGTCGAAATAGTGTCGACGCAATAAAGAGCGCTCTGCATCAGGGCGCTCGTTGATCGCGCGCTCCAATATTTGGAGCATCTGCGCACGTTGAAGGGCTTCTTCTGGTGTGTCTGCGTGATCGGACGCGGCCTCTGGATCGGTGCTCGCGCTGGTTTGCGCCAACAATCCCACCGCCATCGCAGTCGCGATCCCGGCAAGGTAGTTGCCAAGCCGAGAGTCTGCCTCGACTTCGTTGGGTGTCGGTTTGGCGCTGTCTTCTTCGATGTATGTATCTTGCACGAGATCGCCAGCCTCGATCGCGCGGAGCTGGGCATACACGCGCCGAGGCATGTTTGCGGAGCGTCGCATCGTGTCGACCATGGCGCCGCGCACACGCAAACCTGCCCACCGCCGAAACGGCACGCCCCGCGAGTCATCGAATGTTTGCGCTGCAACGACGAGCGCCTCGCGACCCGCAGACATCAAGTCGTCGACATCGAAGCGAGTCCCGAACTGACGACGGAGTTGATACGCGTTGATCTGAACGATCTCGAGACAGTCCTCCACCCGCGCCTGAACGGTGACCGAGCTGGGTTTGTCGTTCGGCATCGTCGATTGGATCTATCGCGAGACGGCACTTCCGCGCCAGAGGTCAACACAGAGACGTGGTTGGATTGGACGTCAGCGAACCATCGACGGGTTGCCGCTGAACACGATTGCGTCGAACAGGTTGTCCTCTTTCACGAGAGCCAAGGTCGGATGCTGCCGATCGATTTCGATCGTTGGATTGCCGTCGAGAAAGCCACAAGCCATCGCTCCGTGGTCGGAGCCTTCGCGCCAAAGCTGTTCTGCCGGAGTGCCTGCTGTTGGACGAAACGTGACCCGATGGCGTGTGCGCAGCCGCTCGTGAGTCTCGAGCGCACGCAAGTCATCGATCGGATCAGTGATGACGTGACTGTCGATGCCGGTGCACAAACGGGCGCCGCCCTCGCGCAGGTCGGTGATGTTGGGAAGTCCGTCTCCGAGATCTCGCTCGGTCGTCGCGCACACGCAGGCAAACGACTTGGATGCGCCGAGCAGACGCGCCTCGTGTGCTTCGAGGTTGGTCGCATGCACCGCGACGAATCGGTCACTCAAGAGACCCAAATCGGCGAGCAACTCGACAGGACGCTTGCCCGTCTCCGCGACGCACTCATGGACTTCGCGCTGCTGCTCCGACACGTGCATGTGCAACGGCAGGCCGTATTTTTGAGCGTATTGAGAGAGTGGTTGCAACCACGATGGCGGCACCGCGCGAACCGAATGAGGAGCGACCCCTACCCGCACACGGGCATCATGCTCGTATTTCGTTCGCAGGGTATCGAGGTCTCGGAGCACGTGATCCACGTCTGGATCCGAGTATCTTTTTTGCCCAGGCTCTGCAGGTCGACCAGGCCCAGCGCGATGATAGGCGACTCGCAAAATTGCAACACGCAAGCCTTCGTCGAGCGCGGCTTTCACGACGAGGTCTGCGAGCAACGTGCGGTCGTCATAAGGAGTTCCGTCTGGCTGATGATGCACATAGTGGAACTCGCCCACGGTGCGCACGCCGGCCGCAAAGAGTTCGCGGAAGGCAACGCGACTGATGCTCTCGATCGAGTCCGGCGTGAGCGACGTACTCAGGCGGTACATCTGGCCACGCCATGACCAAAAGTCGTCCGTCGGACGGCACGTCCGCGCCCCAGGCGCGGCGTGGTCAACACCAGAGAGCGGTTCGCCGGGTCGTTGCGACGTGCCACGCATTGCGCGCTGGAACGCATGCGAGTGCGCGGTCGAAAGCGCCGGAAGACGCAAGAAACGGCCGTCCGGCGAGGTCTCCATCACTGACGCATTTGGGATGCAGCCGCTCTCGTCGCAAAAAAGTAACGCGGCCAATGTCGATAGTACGTGCCTCGCAAGATCGGCGCGCCGTCGTTGGGATCGACGTCTTCACCAAACGTACCGACCAATCTCAAAAGAGAGCCGCCAGAGACCGAGTGCTCGCCGACGTCGTCCTCGCCTTTGAATGCAATCTGCGCGTGCACCACTCCAAAGTCCGAGTCGCTCACTGTCACGAGGCACGTGTCTTCGTCTTGTGCATTCTCGCAGAGATTGCGCGGCTCGAGACGTCGGACACTGAGCGTCACACTCGCCGTGCCGCCCTGCCCTGCCGTGCGATTGGTGACGACACCGAAGAGCGAAACAGTTCCTTTGCGCCACTCGTCGGGACGGCGCTGAAACATCACGGGATCGTAATTGCGAGCGCCCTTGATGGCGGTCTCTTCGTCACTGAGCGGCGAGTAGTTGACCGCGTGGCCGTAGAGCCCAGCGCTGTGGCAAGAGGCAAAAATGAGGGCGATCGCCATCTTGTACAGACCGCGACCGAGCCAACCTGCAGGCGAGCCGTCGCAAGTCGCTGTCTTGATTCGATGCATGGGATCCACGCGTACGCCGAAATGACACTGCTGGGCAAGTGGCTTGCCGCTAGCGGGAGGGCTCGGGGCGCGTGCCCCACATGCGCAGTGCGAGTTCCGCGGTCATCAAGAGGAGCAAGAGCATGGCGATCACGGGGGAGGCATCCACTTGCGCGTGCGTGTCTCCGAGCGCGCTCGTCTGAGCCCCTGCTGCGAGCGCGCGCGGCCGACAATCCATTTCGCGAGCGATGGGGGCAGCCACGTGCAACTCTTTGGAACCACCAAGATCGATCGAATAGGCGCCGATGAGCGGTGGAACAATCGACGGCGCGCCACGTTCACGAGTCGACGCGATCGGGCCACGAGGACCTTCTGCGCTCGCGCTCGTCGCTCCCACGAAAGTCCACGCGACTCCCACGTCCCCGCGGCGCGCCGAGGCGTGCTCGCGAGCCCTACCCGTGAACGCGTCCAAGAGAGCCAAAAAACCTGGCCGCAAGACGAGATCGCTTGCGTCGATCGCGAAGGGCAAGGTCGAGATCCACGCCTCTCCGCGGGAGATAGCTCGGCGCGCAAAGAGAGGCGGTCCGTCCTTCCATGCTAGCAATGTCTCGCTCGCTTTTGCGTCCTCGGCCGCGATCTTCACCCTGTAATTGGCGGCGAGATCGACGAGGCTCTGCGCTGAGTCTTCGAAGCCTGACTTCGCGGTTGCAGGGTCGACCCCGGCTGCGGGTGACTTCTCCCATGTGACTCCATGCGAGAGCACGGGTTCGAGACTCGCGCCCAGGGGCGCTTGCGCCGCATGGGGGCCAAGCGCGACGAGCACCACACCTCCGCGCGCAAAGAAGCGATCGAGAGCGCGGCGTTGCTCGGGCGTCAGGCCGGCAGGGTCGTCCAAAATGATCCCCACGAAAGGCGCCAGATCGTCGTCACGATCGGGCATCGATGGCAGCGGACGTACACCAAGGTCGACGCGCAGCGCGGCGAGCGCTTGCTCCAAGACGGGCGCGCCACCGGTCGCGACCGACTCATCGCTCGTCTCGGCGATCACCGCGATCGCGGCAGGACCTGCGTTGATCATGATCGGTGCAGAGTCGTCCGAGGCGAGGGCGTCTGCGCCCGACAGACGCGCGACGATGTCGCTCGGCGCGTCCTTGGGTACCGAGAGAGTGACCTCGAAGCTCGAACTCTGCGTCAGCCCAGTCGTAGCAGGAGCGTGTGCGAGACTCGTCTCGCCCGACATGATCGACACGTCGCGTCCCTGCGCAGACGAACCGCTCGCGCACGCGCCATGGACCTTCACACGATCGCCGACGCGATCGGCGGCGAGAATCCCGCAGTCCGAGAGAGGCGCGCGAATGTCGTCGAGCGGTGCCCACACCGAAACCCCAGTTGTAGACCACGCCGCGCCCGGCGCGGACGTGCCGTCCGATCCTTCTCCAATCGGAGGGCCGTCTGGATGGCCATCTGCGAGGTCGCTCAAGAGCACGACGCGCTTGTCGACCTGTGGCAACTGCGACAAGAGGCCGCGCGACAACTCGAGCGCGCCATCGAGATCGGTGGCGCGATCACTCTCGGTGAGCGCATCGATCGAACTCTTTGCGGCGGACAGATCAGTGGTCGCGGCGAGACCGACGCGACACGGTGCGCCAGCGAGAACGAGAGCGACCGCATCTCCCTCCCGCATGGACGCGAGCAGTTCTTTGGCGGCAGACTTGGCTCGCTCGAAGCGCGTCGTCTGTCCGAGATGTGCGCGCATGCTCATCGAATCGTCCACGACGATCGCGAGCGCCACAGAGGCACCACCCGAACGCTGCATCGACAACCTCGAGCAACGAACGAAAGGCGACGCTCCGAGTACGGCGAGCATCACCACGGCAAGCGCACGAACCGAAAAAAGTGCTCGGTCTTCCAGACGAGCGCGGCGACGAGCCCGCGGCAAAGCCGGCGGAACCAGGCGCGCGGCCGCAAATGTTTTTTCGTCAGCGCGCATGCGACGAAGCCGATGCGCAATCACAGGGAGCGCAACGAACAACGCGATGGCGAGAGCCGAAAGAGTGACGAGAGTCACGCGTGGACGGGTAGCACGAATTCGCGGACGACCCGAGCCCGCGGACGACCTTTGAGGGCCAAAGACCTGCGAATCATTGACCTGTCACAACCTGTCACGTGACTGGGTGATGTTCGGCGACGACCGTCGAGCTAGCGTTGTCCGAGGAGGTTCCAATGCGAACGACGAAGGCTGTGAAGATCAAGACCAAGGTGCGAGCCGGCGGTCTGCCCGACAACCACAACAAGAAAAAGTCCGTGAAGATCAAGACCAAGGTGCGCGCGGGAGGCATACCGGACAACCACAACAAGAAGGTCGTCTGACCAAGCGCGATCCGACCGACCGAGCAAGCGCGCTGCACGAACGCGCGGTGCGCTTGCATGAAAAGGGAGAGTTCGCGAGCGCGCGCCACGACTGCGTGGCCGCGCTGCGGCTCTTCGAAGGGTCGGGCTACGATCTCGATCTGTCGAACGTGCTGCTCGAGATCGCGGCGATCGATCACGCGCTGGGCAACTACGCGTCGAGCCTCGAGCACGCTCGACGCGCGCTGGGCATCTTGGCGCCGCTGCGAGTCCAGGGTTTGGACGTTTGGCGTTTACGGGTCAAAGCGCAAAGTGCCGTGGGAGCAGCGCATGTCGCGCGTGGTGACTACACGATGGCGAGAACGTTTTTCGTGCGAGCGCTCAGCATCGCCAAGCGACGGCTCCATGCTCACGAGCAAGTGGGACCGCTGAACCAGCTCGGAATCCTGTGCAAGTACACTCGGAGGTATCCCGAAGCGGCGCGCGCGTATCAGAACGCGATGAGCCTGGTGCGCAGTCGAGATCGCCACGCGAAGGCGACGTTGCTCCACAATCTCGCCGGTCTTGCGCACGCGCGCGGACGCATCGCAGAGGCAGAGGTCTTGGCACGTCGCGGGCTCGCCATGCGAGAGCGTTTGCGCGGACGTTCGCACCTCGAGGTCGCCTCGGATGTTGCCGCGCTTGCGGTGATCGTGGACGACGCGGGCCAGCCTGACGAAGCCCTCGCTCTCTACGCGAGGGCGCTACGTGCCTTCGAGCGAAAACTGGGACCTCGGCACGTCGAGATTGGCTTCAACCTTGCCAACATGGCGGCACTGCACCACGCGCGTGGAGACGTGCGCCACGCTGCACCCTTGTACGTTCGGGCAATGCGCATTTTGCGCGCGACGTTGGGAGTTCGACACCCCGACGTGAAGCGCGTCCAGGCGAACGCTTCACGTGCGGGGTGCTAGCCTCGATCAAGCTTACGGTGTGTATCCTCCATAACTCTCGACGACTACAGGACCCGGTCCGTCGATCTCGGCATAGCCTGCGCGGAGTCCTGCGCGTACCGCGAGTTTTTTCTTGTCGTTTCGAAGCTTCGAATGTTTGTTCATGTGGCCTCCTCGAAAAACGATAGCGAGCCGCGCACCGATGGGAAGCGCCTGTCACGTGTCACCCGTGACATTCAAGGATGGGCGACGACGACGAGCGCGGATGCACGGCGGATGACGCAATCCAAGGCGCGCTGCATCGTCTCCGGATCGAGCGCCGCGAAGCTCTCGTCGAGCACCATGACCTCGGGCGACTGCAAAAGCGCCCGAGCGATGTAGAGGCGACTGCGTTCTCCGTGCGACAGTTGCCATCCCGTCTCGCCCACCACCTGCTGGAGACCTGCGGGCATACGGTCGATGAGATCGCCGAGCCCCAGCTCGCGGCAAACATTCAGCGCCTCGCGCATGTCGGCCGCGGCGGGGGGCCACGCGCGCGCCATCAACAGGTTGAACGCGAAAGTGCCTGAGATGACATGGTTCTCGTGAAACTGAGGCACCGCAACCACGCGCTTGCGCCACTCCGCCAGACCCGTGGTGTGTCGATCGAGTCCATCCACCAACAGCGTTCCAGACTCGGGGACGCGGATGCCCGCGAGCACGAGGGCCAGCGTTGACTTACCGCCTCCCGAGGGACCCTCGAGGATGACGCGATCATGTGCGTTGATGCGCAGGCTGCAGCCGCGCAGAACAGGCTCACCCGTCGCGCGATATCGAAACACGACCCCTTGCGCTGAGAGCACGGGATGGTCCGCGTCCTGTGGGCTGGCCGTTGCCATCGGTGTGCTCGCGGGAACAGGCTCTTTGCGCGCGCCGCTCTCGAAGAGGAGTTTGACGCGATTCCACGCGACCATGACCGTGACAACATCGCGCGAGCCCGCAGCGACTTGGCGAAGTGCGCGGAAAGCGAGAAGCACTCCTCCCACCGAAATCGCAAGAGAGGTTGGCGATGTCGCACCGGCGATGATCGCAGGAGCGAGTGTGGCGAGCCCAACGAGCATCCACGCGGCAGGCACGAGTGTCGTCAAAAGGACGGACGAATCGTCGAGGAGGCGTGAAGCGCGGAAATAGTGCGCGAGATCGTGGTCGTCGGCGTCATACCAATCTTCGCTCACCTGCTGCGCGATGCGAGTGCGATGGCCGACCATGCGCTCGACGAGTTCGTGCGTGAGGTGGAGGCGGTCGTCAGTCCATCGTTGACGAATCAAGTAGTAGCGACGCACCAAGAAGCCCGTGACGACAAGCCAGCCTGCGAGAGCGAGCAACTGCGACACGGGCGCGGCACCGAATGCGAGGATTGTGGCGGCAACCGCGAGATCGACCGACGAAGTGAGCGACGATACGCCACGAGAGAGAGCGAGGGACTCGACCGTGCTGGCTTCGAGCGTTCGTCCGAGTAGTTGCCCTGCGCCTTCGCCACGCATCTCTTCGGGCTCCAAACCGAGAGCCCCCGCGAGCAGACGTCGCTTCAAGAGTGACGCGCCGCCGATCGCTGCACGCCCTTGCGCCAGTTGCTCGAGCAGCCGAAGCGGAACGAGACTGAGCACGAGCAGCGCCCAAGCCCATAGCCAACCGCGATCGAGGTGACCTTCGAGCGCCGCGCCGCCGATCGTCATCCACGCAGCCATCGCGAGCGTGTACTGCCCGACGTGCGCGAACACGATCGCGCCCACGTCACGCAGGAGCCCCGCGCCGCGCAACTGCTGTGCGAACGGTGCACTCGCTGGCAAGCGGAGCACCCAAACACCCTTGCAGCGCTGCCCTGCAGCACGCTCACGAAGCAAACCCAGCTTTGCCTTTGCGCGCCGGGATGGAGCAACGCGAGCGCGATCGAGTAGCGCGTCGACGGAGGCGACGAACGGTGACTCGAGTGACGCGCCGAGGGCAGCGCGAATTTCCTCGGTGCGAACGCGTCGGATGCCGTGGAGTCCGAGGATGGTCGCGTGTCGCTTCGAGGCGCGGAGCAACCCGAGCAGGCGGGGCTCGAGCTGCGAACCGACGGCGACGAGCGCAGGTCCACCAGCGGAGACGAGTGCCTCGATGTCTTGCAGCGCCGCGTCCACAGGCTCGGCCTCGAGACCGAGGCGCCGCGCGATGCGCTCGACGTCGACCGACGATTCTGCCGACGGGCGTCGTGATTGATGCGGCAAACGAGCCGCATTTGCGATCGCGCTGATCGCCTCCTCGACCCGCGATCCTTCCCATGCGAGATCGGTCAGCGCAGTCATTCATCACCGCGCATCGTCAGCTGCCCATCAACGAGCCGGGCACGTCGCCACTGCGGGCCACCCCAGAGAGCCTCGAGCAACATGCGCTCTGCATCGAGCAGCGCGCGATAGCGTGAAGTCGGATTGGCCGCCAACTCGCGCGGCGGCGCGTCTTCGACGATCCTTCCACCCTCGACGACGACAACGCGATCGAACCCGAGAGTCTCCGCGACGTCGTGCGTGATGCACAAGAGCGTGGCGTCCTTCCACCACGTCCTTGCGCGGGCGAGCAGCGCGCGACGGCGATCGCGATCGAGCCCGCGGAAGGGTTCGTCGAGCACCACCAGACGCGCGTCCGGTCTCATCATGGAGCGCCCGAGGCGCACGCGCTGACCCTCGCCGCCCGACACGAGAGCGCCGCCTTCGCCGAGCGGCGTCTGCAATCCCTCCGGGAGACGATCCAAAAGCGGTTGCACGTCTGCGTTCTCGAGCACCGCAGCGAGCCTTCTCGCACCCGACGGATCCGCGCCATACTGGATGTTCTCGAGCAATGATCGGTTCCATATTTGAATCGCGGGATCGACCCATGCCGTGCGTCTTCGCAAGTGATCGAGGTGTGCGCGATCAAGCGCGCGGCCATCAACCTTGAGCTCACCAGTGGCTGCGCGATGCCAACCGAGCAAAAGGCCGGCGAGGCTCGATTTGCCTGCTCCAGAGGGTCCGATGATCGCAACCTGCTCGCCCGGTCGTATCTCGAGCGAGACCTCGGTCAAGATCGCGTGTCCTCCTGCAACCACGGTCACGTCGCGCAACTCGATGCTCACACCGCCAGGCTTCTCGGTCACGACGTTGGGTTCGCGAGGAGAGTCCTCCAACGCTCCGAGCGGCTCGAGCAGGCGCATCGTGGCGTTTCGCTGCCCTGGGTACTGACGAAGGTTGAGCGAGATTTCTTCGCTCAGGGTCGGGAATGCGAGCCCCCAATACACGAGGAGCAAGATGCCGCTCGTGTCTTCGGTGCGACTGACGAACCGCACGACCATCCACGCGACCGCAGAAACGACTATCGCGTATTGCACGACGCCCGCCCACGCGGACGCAGTAACCAGCTCGCGACTCGCGCGTGTCCATTCGACCAGCAAGCTCTCGTGCTCGCGGCGAATGGCCGTCTGCGCGTTGTGACTGCGAATGGGCATGAGTCCGAGCAACGCGTCGAGTGTCATTCGGGCGAGCGCGCCGCCGTGGGTGCGCACGCGAAGATCGCGTTCGATGAGTGTGGGTTGCCAGATGAGCGGCAACAGCAGCGCGCACAACGCAATGGTGATCGCGAACGTCGCGCTGGGCGGGTCGAACCATGCGATCGCAACGGTGGTCGCGATCAACTCCGCACATGAGCGGAGCAGGCCAGCTCCTAGCTCAGGAAGCGTCCTCACTGAGTTGATCGCGTGAGCGCGCTCGGCCATGTCGCTGATCGGTCGGCTCTGAAAATACCGGTCTTCGAGCCTCGGAATCTTCTCGAGGAACGCGCGTCGAAGGCGCACTTCGACCTGGCGACCGATCCGAACTGTCGAGGCCGCGATGGGTCCGTCGAGCATTCGCAAAGCAAGCACGAACACGACGAGCACCACGACGCCGCTCAGCCGCTGCTGCACAGTGGCGAAGTCGCGCGGCAGGTCGAGCGCCGCACGGAGCAAGACCGCTTCGACGAGCGACCCAAAGCCAGCGAGGATCACTGCGATCACGAGCGTCGAAGGCGTGAGCCACCCCGCTTCGCGAACAAAGCGCACGAGTGCGCGCAACGGGTGGACCGGAGGTTCGTCGAGGGCGCGTGCGAGCTCGTGCGGCAGATCGCGTCGCTTCTCAGCGACCTGGCTCGCGCCGGTTACACGAAGGAGGACGGCGCCGCGCATGCGCACTTGCGGCTCACCATCCACGTCGGGCGCAGGGCGAGCGGTGAAGGTGCTGTCTGGTAGTGCGCTTGGGTCTTCGATCAGCGCTTCGAGAACGCCACGCGCCTCGCTGCCTTTGCGAATGGCTCCACTCTTCACGAGCGACGTGAGCATCCGTGTACTCGCGTCGAGTGTCGCGAGCGCTTCCCAGCCTTTGACCCGCATCGCGTCCACGAGTGCACGATCCTCGCAACCGACGGCTCTCATTCGACCCAGCAAGGGCTTGGTGAAGTCGTCTCCCTCGATCCACTCGCCAAACGCCTCTGCCGGCACGTTCGTCTCGTGCACGTACAGCCGTTCGACGAGCCGCGACTCTGTCCACCAACGCCGACCGCTCGCGGGGTCCATGATCTGCACCCACGGTCCGTGCTTGCGCCACACGACCACGAAATGCGTGAAGCCGTTGGGTAGGCGAATGACGACGATGGCGGGGAGCGCGTTGGCCTCGTCGAGCAACACGTGATCCTTCGGGACCATGATCTGTTCGGCGTCGAGCCCGAGTTGCACGGCGATGTCTTCGAGGGTGTCGATCGAGGTGCCATCGACATCGGTCTGACAAGCCTCGCGGAGTCTGTCGTAGCTCGCGTGAACGCCGAAGCCGGCGAGGAGGCATTTCAGCGCTGCAGGTCCACAATCCATCGCCGACGTCTGGACGACCTCGGGCGCGAAAAACCTCTTCAAGGACTCGCCTCGCGCTTGGTCGGTCGTCCGAGCGTCGAGCCGACGCTACGCAACACGAGGTGCAATGGCGTCACTTGCTCGACGTCGATCTCGCACGTCGCTGGCAAGCCGTGCTGCATCGGAATCGGCGAATCCGCCGGCACTTGCACGGAGAGTTCGACGCGCACTTTGCCATCGCGCACTTCGCTGCCCACACGCGTCACCGTCGCGGGCACGGTGCCGAACTGCATCCACGGAAAACCAGTCAGGCGGAGCCGCGCTGCTTGACCGGGTTGCACGCGACCGAGCACATCGGCGGGAAGATAATCAGCCACCGCCTTGAGACCCCCTTCGGGAACCACCGACAACAGCCTCGTACCTGGCTGCACGAACGCGCCGACATTGATCGGAGCACTCTCTCCAATGTGCCCAGAAATTGGGCTCCGAATGGAGTCTTTGTCGATGCGCTCTTCGAGAACGTGGATGTCCGCGAGAGCAGTGAGGCGTTCGCCTTCGAGCAGCGCGAGGTTCCGCCGGAGGTCTTCGACGCGCGCGATGCCTTGACTGCCACGCGTTGCTTGGTCGCGCTTGATGGTCTCTAGATCGAGTTCGGTCGCGCGCGCTGAGGCGTTTTTTTGATCCGCTTCGGACGTCAAACGAAGCGCTTGCAGTTCTGGAATCGATCCGGCGTCGAGCAACTGCGCTCCGCGACGCGCCTCGTCCTTCGCTTGCGCCAGAGCGATTTGCGCTTCGTCGACGCGCGCGTGAGTTTGGTCCAGCGCGGCGAGTGTGGCTCGCTCTTGGTCGCTCATGGCCTGTTGTTGGGCGCTGATCTCGCGAGTCCCGGCAGCGAGCTGCGGCTCGATCGCTGCGATGTGCGAACGCAAGGCCTCGACCTGACGACGTTCGAGTTCTGCGTCGAGTTCGACGAGCACGTCGCCCTCATGCACCAATCGTCCAAGCACCAAGTCGGCTCGCGCGATGCGCCCAGCAACTGGCGCGTCGACCGCGTAGGAGCGCTGCTCGACCTCGACACGCGCGTCCTCGGTCACTGCATACAACGTCAACGGCACACGCAAAAACCAGTACGACCACGCGGAGAGGATGCCCCCAGCGAGCAGAACGGAGACAACAGACATGCGCGGACGGTCGCCCTGGAGCGCGCGGAGTGTTTGCGAAAAGGTCGCGGCCACTGGGCATCACTGTAGCGAGCGGAGCGCCTCAATAGATAGCGCGCTGTCACGTGTCACCACTGTGGCAACCGCTTCCAGAGGTGTGGCCCTTGGTTATCGTGATGTCTGCGGTCGATGTCCGACCCGTTGGTAAGGAGCCTCATGAAGACGAAGACGAAAGTGCGCGCAGGCGCGTTGTCGATCAATCACAACAAGAGCGGCGTCAAGACGAAGAGCAAAGTGCGCGCCGGCACCCTCACCGCAAACCACAACAAGAAGAACGCTGGTCTCAAGGTCAAGTCCAAGGTGCGCGCTGGCGCTGGCGACGACTGGGAGGCACGTACATGAAGACCAAATCCAAAGTGCGCGCAGGTGCTGCTGCGGACGACTGGCACAAGTAAGCTTCACGGGAGTCGTGGCCAACGCCCACTCCTGACGATTCGAGCGGCGCACTGGAATTTGGTGCGCCGCTTTTTTTTGTCCTGTCACGGCGTCGACACGTGACACCCCACTGCATGGGGTGTTCGCTCGCTTTACGTTCGGATCATGCGACGGCTGCTATTCGCTCTCTTCGGAACACTCGCGATCGCTTGTGCGTCCGCTTCGCCGGCGCCACCTGCAGGCGCCGCGTGGACGGGGACGCTGTCGATGACCGTGGGCCCTGGCGTCGAGACGACTCAGTGCAAGCTCGTGGCGCTGCCGGACACGAACTCGTTTGCGGTTGGCTTCGAGCACGATCTCTCAATGGGGAGTCATCACATCGTGTTGTATCGGACGGACCTAACTGCGATCCCAGTCGGCGGGGACGTTCCTCACGATTGCTACGACACGCCCACCGCAGACATGTTGCACGTGACCGGAGTGCTCTACGGATCGCAGGTACCCAAGGGGCGAGTCGCGCTGCCCGCAGGGGTCGGCCTTCCTCTCGGCGCGGGAGCGATCGTGTTGCTACAGACGCACTACCTCAACGCGACCACCGCGCCGCTTGCCGCTAGCGCGACGATACGACTCGACACGAGGCAAGACGGCATCACGGAGCGTGCGGGCATCTTGGCGTTCTACGACGGCATGATTCACGTCCCCGCAGGAGGTCGCGCGCAAGCGTCGATGAGCTGCGCAATTCCCAACGACGTGACCCTTCTCGCCGTCTTCGCGCACGAGCACGCGCGGGGCGCAGGATTTCGAGCGTGGATCGACGAGCCCAACGCCCCGCTCTCCACGTCACCTTTCTACACGTCGGCCGATTGGGTGCATCCATCGCCACTCGCGGGTCCGGTGTCCGTGCGCGCGGGTTCGCGTGTGCGCTTCGCGTGCGACTACGACAACCACGACGGCACGCGCGACTACTACCAAGGGCTCTCGGCGCAAGACGACGAGATGTGCGCGTTTGGTGGACTGTACTTTCCTGCGATGCCCGAGACTGCGGACTATTGCTTCGACAAGGATCGCCTCGGCACGGGCACCAAGACTTGCAACGAGGCGCTCAAATGCAGGCGGCAGTGCCCCACCGATGCTGCGCTCGAGCACGACGGGCTCAGTCCGTGTTTGCAAACTTGTTATGTCGATTCCTGTCCGAGCGCGACGAAGCCTTTGCTCGCAGTCGGCAGCTGCACCCAGACGAACTGCGCAGCGGCGTGTGCACTGAGACCGAGCGCTGCGTGCGACGCGTGCGTGAACACCAAGTGCGCCTCGCAAGTGGACGCGTGCAATGCCGCACCGTGTGGACCTTGAACGTTCTTACCAACACAAAAAGAGAGAAGGAGATCGCATGAACTATCGAAAATTGGCTTGGATCATGATGCTTGTGCCGCTCGCAGCATTCCTCGCGGCGTGTGGCCCCGAGAGCGGCGGCTACTAGCTGCTCAGGAAGGTTTGGGCAGAACGTTTGGGCGACCCCCGGCTAAAGGGCTTCAGCCGGGGGTGGCCCCAAACTGTCGCGTCCGGCGAAGGGTGTAGGCGATCACGAGCACCGTGACGTACACGCCGACGATCATCGTGTCGGCGAAGAACTTCATCGCACCACCCGCGTTGCGAAACATGGGGTGGATGACTGCGGCAACGGCCAGTGTCAGCGCGAGACATCCGAACACCAGCGCCATCGCCTGGACTCGTCGAAACTCGAGACGAAAGAAGATCGCTGGCAGTCCGCATGTGGCGAAAGCCGGAATCAGCGTGAACAGCGCGCCCCCGATCGAGTCGACTCGCACACCCATGCTCGACACGACAGGCGACAGCGGCCGGACGAGCACGAGCACGACGTAACCGATCGCAACAGACAACAGGACCGCGCTCCAATCGAACGGCTCGCCGGCCTCGAGCGACGGGTCGATCACAGTGTCGATCTTGTGGTCCTTGGTTTCTTTGATGAACAGTCCGCCGACGACGACCATCACGAGCGCGATCGCGATCGGATAGATCAGCCCGGCGTAAATGGCGTTCGCGCCGAAGGCTTCTTTTGCGACATCCGACGTCGTGACCGCCGTCGCGATCAGCGGCAAAAAACCGCCGAACCAGCCGTTGCCGAGATGGTAGGGCAACGACATCGACGTGTAGCGGATCTTGGTGGGGAACAGCTCGACGAGGAACGCGGCCACGGGTCCGTAGACCATCGCCACGTACACCATTTGAAGCGCGACCAATGCGATGAGTCCGACCAAACTCCCCGTGCTGAGATCTACCCAGAGCACTTTGGGTGCGCCGGTCGGGTTGCCGATCGTTTTCATCGCCATGTAGATCGGCACGTAAGTGAGAGCCGCGAGCAGCGCGCCTGTGAGCATGACTTTCTTGCGTCCGATGCGATCCGAGAGCGCGCCGAAGAAGAGAAAGAGCGGTGTGCCGAGGAGCAGCGCGATCGAAATGATGAAGTACGTCGGCAGCCAGTCGAGCTTCAGCACTGTGGTCAAGAACGTGAGTGCGTAGAACTGACCCGTGTACCAAACGACGCCCTGCCCTGCGGTCGCACCAAAGAGCGCGAGCAAGACGTATCGGAGATTCACAGGGTTCGTGAAGCTCTCCTTCAGGGGGTTCGCGGAGATCTTTTTTTCGGTCTTCAGCTTC